>NZ_CP054590.1 GCF_002025255.2 Halolamina sp. CBA1230 | reverse complement strand
ACGTTCTCACCGCACGTTGGGCACGCAAATCCTTGCTCTTCGTTTTCGAGATCGGACTGTTGGCCAGTCCATCCACAGGTTGGACACTGTATCGGGGTGGATCCAGACACGGGACATCGGGGCCATCCGCCTCCGGATGCAAAGGTGTGGTGACACATTGTGCGCGGACGCCCACCCATTCGTGGGAGGCTATCAAACGGAGCAACCAGCCGTTGATCGAGTGTGGATCCGGAGAGAGGGTGGAGCCAGAACGTTCATACTCTGGTCTTTCTAATCACCAGATGGCGCTCGGCCTGACCATCGAGCGCCGACGACAACGGGATGACACATCACCCGGCATCTCCCCGCCGGGTGATTTTGCGGACCTGCGGTTCATTTAGCGCTCGCGGATTTTTCGAGCGTGTCCGTCTCGCCCTCGGGTCGCCGGACAACTCGGCGCCCAGTTCCGGATGGGGAGCCGGCGCCTGTTTTGCTTACCAGCAGGTCATGCCGTCGTCGCCACAGGCGAGCACATTCCGCGCCGCCAGCTATGCGAGCCGGTTGTCTCGGACGTGTTCCTGCAGGGTCCTTCGGTGAGACGCTGGCGACGGGATCGCGGTCTATAATACCTCTGTGAAATGTCTTTACCCCAATATTTTTACCCTGACAACCAGATAGCCGATAGCGAGGGTCGACCTCGCTTGAGCGTAGGTGTGTCAGAGGCAGCCTCCGTTGGTCCTCCACTCGATCGATCGCGTCTGCACCGCCGCGGTCGTATCGATTGCCTCGACGCGGTGCAGGCGCTCTTCTTGCCATCCACAGTCCCAGCACGCCTGGACGACGTCGAGCCACTCGTCTTCAGTAGCATCGAGCACTGCATCGGATAGTGATGTCGACGGCGGTCGGTCCGGCCCAACCTCGAGCGTGACCGGGCCACCGCACGCAGGACAGTCCATATCCTATAGGATGCGCGCCGCGGTCATCAACATCAGGGGCCCATGAGACGGACTCACAGACAGGGCTCTCGAGGAGGCAAAAACCCGATACCTCAGGCTGGTCGTTGGGACGACGAAAGCTCCGGTGACTCAGTAGACGATACTGTGCTCTCAAACTGATACATTTCTGAAAGCAGGACCCCAGAGATGGCCCCTCGGCCGGAGAGAGCCAGCGGCCTTCGCACATTGCATATCGCCTCTTTCTTGGACGAAACCCGCGATATGCAAGGCGAAATAACGCGCTCAAATCGCAGAAGAACCTCGTCGGGCCGATTTGAGGCGATAGAAAATACCTCGACGAGCTACCGCCTCACCACTATTTCGCTAAAATTGCTCGACCACGGGGTAAACGGGGGGAATTCGAGGAGTACTGATAGGGTTCCGACTGGCTCTATGTCAAGAACGCCTCGCTGGATGGCCACGCTCTCCAGGGAGATGACGAATGAAAACCTCCGCTTCCCGCGAATTCGGGACGTTGAACCTATTCAAAATTGCTCGACGGGGCTTCAGTACAAGAGAGACAGCACTCCAACTCATCCTATCGATGTTCTGAGGCGAAACTCGTTCATAGTCCGAGCTCAGTTGTTGACACGCTTAGAGTGTTAACCAACAATCTGAATCGCAAGGAGAGTATGTTGGTTAATAATCTATCCCTCAATTGTTTCCGAAGCTTTGTCGCTGACGATTCATTTTAGCTGAATTAAGGCGCTAATTCTCCTTGCCCAAGGAGCAACACAGGGAGTGGAGCGACCGAGTAGCGCAAGTCCGTGACGACTGGCGACATCGACAACCCACTCTACTCAGCACTCCAAAACCAAGCCATCCGGAACGCGAAAAGCGACTACGACGACGAACCTCTCGAATACACGGGCGAACAGCCCATCGAAGTCAACAACCAAAACTGGGAGATCGACACGACTGAAAACGGTTCCGTCGTCGTCGGATTCCCATGCATCAGTGATTGGTGGTACACGCCAATCCACGTCCACGACAGCATCGAAGAACCCGTCCAAACCCCACTCGATGGTGACGCTGAGAAGACAAAACTCAGCGTGTGGCGAGAAGGCAGCGACTGGCATTGCTCATTCACCGTCGAATACAACGAGCAACAGGATGGCGAGGAAACACCCATTGGTGTTGACGTTGGCCACAACTACATCCTCGCTGCAACGCCAGACAATGCGAGTGCTGAGTCGTTCCTTGTGAGTGGCAAGGAGCACAAGTTCGTGCAGCGGTACTACCGTTCCCTACGTGACTCTCTGCAGGAAACTGGGGCGCATCGCGCCCGAAATCGCGTAGGTAACAAGGAGTACCGTCGCATCCAAGACATGAACCACACCCTCTCCAAACGACTCGTCGAATACGCCAGTCAGTTCGAGAATCCCGTTATCAAGCTCGAAGACCTCGAAAACATCCGTGACGGTAGCGAGTGGAACGGTGTCCACTCGTGGCCGTTTACGAACTCCAACAGTTCATCACGTACAAAGCCGAGAAGGAAGGGATTCGCGTTGAGAAAGTAGACCCCGAGAATACGAGTCAGGAGTGCAGTCAGTGCGATGAACTCGTGGGTCGTGACGGGAGCAAGTTCGAGTGCCCGCACTGTGGGTATGTGCGGCACGCGGATTTGAACGCGGCTGAAAACATCAGTCAACGAGAGGGTGAATCATGCACGGCGTAACACTTCGGGTGCCGCGAACCGTGCAGCCCAGCAGGCTGAACACCCTGCCCACCGCTTCGCGGTCGCCTGCCACGTGCAGGTGGGAAGGCCGCTTTGACCCGGCTACACGCGCTGGAAAGCACGCCCTCGGTAACAATTGGGCGGCGACCGTTGACGCTGGTCACGCGAAAGCGTATTTGAGCCGCCGAGGAAACGCGCAACCCTAATATCCCCATCGGGGAATCCCACGGCTTCGGCCGTGGGAGGAGGTCAAAATCCGCATTGGCTACCAACTCACACGACGAGCAAACGTACAGGCCACGTTCAACACGGTTCGACTTCGTATCGGCGTCTCATCGGGCGATGTAGTTTGGTAGTACGTCTCGACTGGCTGCATTCAGTTCGAATTTCTGTTCGGAGAAGAGGTCGCCGAGCGTGACTTCGAGCGATTCGGGATTGAATCGTCCGATACGGAGTGGTGCGACACGCCGAATGTACCGTTGGACTCGGTCGACATCGTGGCGGCCGTCTGTATGGAAGACCAGAAATGTTCGATAATCATTCTCGAACATGGTGTCCAGTTTACGACCTAACGCAAGGCGTTCAGATCTGTAGTAAACCTCGGCGGCGACTTGGAGTGGTGATGTCACGCGGATGTCTGCGACCACGAAGTTCGGACGGATTCCAACCCACCGTTCGTCGTCAATCTCGACTGGTTTCCCGGTTACCGCTCTGATTCTGTTGTGTAGTGCTTTCAGCGTGACCTCCATGGCAATGCGGTGAGAATCCGAGACTGAATCTGAGTGGAAGCAGTCAGAGGAGCCATCAGTGTGCCGGAAGTACTCGAAGGGCTGGTCGGCTGCCACGTCGGTATACCTAACGCGTTTTCCGCAGCTCGGACACGTGAACCCCTGTGTGAGTACCCAGTTATGTGATTTGGCATTGAGGTCCTGTACTTCCGGGCCTGAAAGGATCCGACCGTGGTAGTCGCTTTTCGCTACGAGCAATGGTGGTTGAACTGTTCGTGTTCGTTGGTCATCCACTTGGTGAGGATGTTACAGTATGAGCTGCGAACGCTGCTGTTGTGTGGGTTTAGTGGCATTAGTCGTGGTGTGGGGTGATGAGGAGATAGGTGCCTGATGGATCGGGGAGGTCGTGTTGGTTATCGAGATGTGCGGGGGCGTGGTACCAGCCGACGGGGGTGGCGGTGAGTTCGGTGCCGAGGAGTGCGTCTGGGTGTTGGTCGTCTGGGCAAGGGATGACGCTGTACGTGCCGGGGAGGCAGAGGCCACCGAAGAGGACGCCGCCGTGGGGTTGTCGGGTGAACCAGGCGGCGACACGGCCGGTTAGCTGGGTGTCTGGGTTGTAATCGTCAAGTATGTCGAAGTCTGGATGTGCGTCGATCGTAGTTGGATTGCTTTCGTCGACGTGTTGTGCGAGCTCTTCCAGTGGTTGGTGGGTGTTGCGCTGGTTGTCGTCTGTATGTTCAGGTGTCGTGGGTCGGCGATTCGCCATTACGTTGGTTGTGGGGCTCCAGCTCCATCAACAATGACCGATTGCGCATGTAGCACGGATTCCACACCAATCCAGGGACGAACAGCGTTGTACTGGCATTCCTGGATTGACACTCCAACGACTGATTGCAGAATTCACGACAATCTAGCTTCGTTCTGATCGGGACACGTACCGGAAGACGCTTCTGGGACCGAAATTCAATCAGTTGCGAACTGGTTTGATGTAGCCTTCTACCGCTGCTTCTGTCGAAGCTGACCGCGTCCATGAGTAGAATCTTCGTCGAGGACTGTTGACAGAACCTAGAAAGAGGCTGCTGCCGTGGGCCGTCAGGTCATGTCTTTGTCTGTGGCTGTTGAGACGATGAGGAGGTGGAAGAGGAGCCGGCCGAGGAAGGGAAGGGTATCGCTTGGCGTGAGGCGTGTCCGGTCAGCATCATAGGTGATGGCCCCAGCGTCGGCAAGCGTTGGCAGATGGGTGTGGCGGAGTGACTCTTTGATGTTGTGATAGTCACTACCGGTCGCAGCGTCCAGTGATGAGTCGGTCGTAACGGCGGTAATCCAGCGAGCGAGGTTGGCCAGTGAGACCCACTCGTCAGTATCGCACGTCAGCAGGTACAGAACGGCAAGTTGTCGGCGCCGATTCCCCAGGATTGAACAGACCGTTGTGACAGTAGCCGGGTCGAATTCATTGGCGAAGGCGAGTGCGGCTGCGTCCGACCACGATGGCGCTGGCTTACGCATCGTTGCCCCCCACAGGGGTTCCGTGTACGTGTTGGTGTGGCTGTGCCTGCTGTGGGGATGAACCGCCGAGTGGCGTGCGGATCGATGTGAGTTGCCGGATATACATGGCGAGGGGGCGTGTTACATCTGTTGTACGCGTGCGTTTGGCGCGGTCGTCGTAATCGACGATACCGAGTGTATCCAGTCGCTGGAGATGATTCTGGATAAGGCCGACGTATACGCTTGCGCGCTGGTTGCTGGATACACAGTGAGGACGGCATTGGTGTTCGATTGCCGCGATATGTTCGGCGAGGTTGCTAACCGCGACGTCGCCTGTTGTTCGGTCAAGGATGCAGATGACGCGTCGTCGACGTCGATTCGAAATGGCTGTGAATGCGTCGGATGCAGCGATGGGAATAACGCGGGCCGTCATTAGTACACGTCACCACCGGTATCCCGCTCGCTGTGGCGACCGCGGGAGTTGTTGCCCTTGCCCTTCTGAGCTGCCGTCTGACGGTTGGGTCGACTGGACCAAGATGGCGAATCCAGTCCCGTCGACTGAGTACTCGCTGTAGTCCACGAATGAGTGGCTGTGTGAGTGATAATATTGCGGGCAATACGTCGGGGTCGTGAGTCACGCGTGAATAACGACTCGTGGTCGCCCCAGGTGGGGCGACGGTTAGAGTTATCACTGCGTGACTGTGTAGTCTGGTATGCTGTCATTGTGGCAGCGTTGGTGCCCGGCGTTACGCCGCCGGGGGCCGCTTTCAGGCCACCTAGGCATACCTCCTGTATTTAAAAATAGATTCGTATTCTCACTCACTAGTAGTGAGAATTCGGTGAAAAGAGGCGAGGAATATCGGTAGTGCTCCCTATCGAATTAACCAACAGATAGGGAGGACGATTCAGATATTGTTGGTTAACTCTCTTCGTCTGAATCTTCCTCCACTTGCTCGGCGTGTCGGATGTAGGCGTTGAGCCGCTCGAACAGGTCTGACCGCTGCTTGATGACCGGTTCGAGTTTCCGCAGCGCCTTCAAGTCACGCGCCGTAATCTCGCCCTCAACAATCAGGTCGAGCAAGTTCGCCTCATCCATGATGGCCGGCGGGTGTGCCGTGTCGGTCAGGTCAGCCGGCACAGGTGTGGGGCACCAGATACACTCATCCAGGTGCCGCTCGGTCCACCGACCGCAGCCCTCGCAGCGAACGGGCGCGATGTTTACCGTGTCGGCCTCGGGGTCGACGTCGGCGCCGTCGGCGGCGGCAATCCGCTTCTGACTTGTCTCATCGAACTTGACGATGTAGTGACGCGGCGCGTCCGACTGCCGACACCAGCCGAAGTGACGTTCGAGGTCGACCTGACTAATGTAGGTCTTCGACGCTAAGTCGGATGCGCGACTCCGTCGACAGTGCTGCGCCGTCAGCGTCTTCTGGATGTCCGTGGCCTCGGCTGCCTTCGTCAACGGCTTCACGAACTGGTTGTAGCTAATCGGATCGTAGATGTCGCCGAACCCGGGACGGAGGTTAGCCCACAGCGGCATCTCGGGGGTAATCCCGCCTTCGACATCGTGACCGGGGTGATTCTCTATCCAGCGGACGAGGAATGGTGACCCCGTGTGCATCTGTATCTCGCGGCTCCCTGTTTTCGTATCCTCCGGGATTGAGATACGCACGAACCCGTCTTCGACTTCGACATGCTTCATGCGCAGCCTGTGGAGCTCGCTTGCCGGCCGGCCACCGGTGGACCACATCGTCGCGACGATCGCCTTGTCGCGCTTGTTGGTCTGGACGCGGATGGCGTCAATGATCTCGTTCTCGTATCGGAGGATGTTCGACGCTTGTGGGGTCGGATCTGCAGGGCCGTTGTTCAGCGTGATGGCCTCGAAGTGATCCGGCTGCTCGTCGCCGTCGGTCATCACCTCGCCCCAGATTTTGAAGCAACTGTACCGCGTGTCGAGCGAGTTGCTGCCGTAGTGCTGGTCCATCCAGTCTGTGACGGCGTCGACGGCCTCTGGCCCAGTTTCGGGGTCCAGTGTGGCGTCGAGTGGGACGTCGACGTGTTTGCTCGTGAGGATCATCGTATCGAGTAGCGACAGCACGCGTGCGTTGCTGAATCGGCTGTCGGCCCGGTTGATGTACTTGAGCGTCTCGTAGAATGCGAGGAGGACCTCCCGGTCTTCGTTGGCGATCTCCGGGTCGGTACTGCCGTCCGGACCACGTTCCGGATCGATTCTGACGATGCGCTTTTCTATTCGCCGCTTATCGCTTACCATGACGGGCTCACCTCTTGGACACAGGTACTGAGCCCGTCGCGGGTAGTTCGGAACACTGCATTCCGGACTCCCTTCCTCAGCGGTAAATACTTAGGGGTCAAGTCAGTAAAGGATAATATAGGAGATCCCCGATTTAGAGTGATATTATTTTTTACTCCTAAGGGTCTCTTCCTGTGCATTTCTCCGAAAAACGTCAATGAAAGGTAGGTGTATTTTCTTATAAATAATGTGGGTACCTACCAGATTGAGATAATAGAAACACCCCCGGTTCCATCCGCCCATTTTGAACGATGCATTGAGGATATACATTAGACCTGGCGTGACATCCTCCCCGCCCTGAAGGGCGGGATTCTCTCCTCGCAGGAAGATAGGAGCTCCCCATTGAGAATCGGAGAGGTGTTACGCTGACTGCCAACAGAGCATTTTGTTATTTTGGGGTGCCGACAAACGCTCGTCACCGTCACTTGAGGTTCACACCGGAAGCCTCTGCCCGTAACAGCCCTACATAGCTGGAGTTCCCATACCGGGAAGTCACGCTGTAAACGGTACAGAGAACTTCGCTAGCAGAGCGGTACTGCCCGAAATATCATTTCACGATGCGGTCACTCGATCCGGTCTCTTGAACGGCGAGGAAACTAAATATGTGTAGACTCTACACACAAAGTGATGGCTGAAGAGAAAACCCGCGTCGATTTCAACGCCCCGAAATCCCTCGTCGAGCGCGCCGATAGCGTCGTTGATATTCTCGATATCTCTCGGACTCGCCTCCTAATCGAGGCACTCGAGGACGAACTCGAAGAACTCGCAAACGACGAGGAGTTCCGCCGGCGACTGAGCGACGCCTACTACGACGGTCGTGTCGACTACGACACCGTCGAAGCGATCCTCGGACGTGAAGAGGCGATGCGATTGAAACTCCTCCGGGAGTCGATCGACCGGACGCCCGCCATTCCTACACTCAAGGATGGTCTCCCGAGTGACGAGGCCTTCTACGACGGCGAGGTCTCCAAATGGACGGACTCCGAGTCGGCTGATTCCAATGACGAGTCGCGTGCCTGACGATGTCGGAGCGCGCCGTTGCCGTCGTCGATACGAACGTCCTGTTGAATCTCGCCACGCCAGTCGTCGACGGGCGACCGAAAGATCCCTCTGGCGGGGATCCGCTCAAAGCACTCCTCACCGCGTACGACATCCACATCCCAGCGAGCGTTCTCGGCGAGGTCACCGATGCCACGGGAGACGATGGCCTTCTGGCTGCCGCCGCCGATCTCGTCCTCCAGGCTGCGCATCATGTAACGACACACGACGTCGACGACCGAGCCGATGAGCCACTCGACTACGGGCTTGATCAGGGAGAGGCGGAGGGTGTCTGGCTAGCCAACGAGTTGGAGGCAGACCTCTTCATCACGGACGAATTCAACACCACCAACTACCTCTTCATCAATCTTGCTCTCGACGACCGGAACACGCTTTTCACGACACCGCACATCCTCTGTACGCTCGCCACTCACGAGATCCTGCCCGTGGAATACGTCGATACTGCGCTCAGCTACTACGTCGAAACCAAAGGCTGGGATGCACAGTATATTGCCCAGCTACGGCAACACCATCTCGAAAAATGAGACGGATGAGAGCTGAATATCCGGCCTGCCATCGAGAGTGGGTTGTGAGGGATTGTCGGATTCACTCCCGCCCTTCAGGGCGGGATTCTCTCCTCGCAGAAAGATAGAGAACTACGGCCACACTCCCTCCCCCCGTCATCGATGTGTAAAACCATGAGAGGAGGGAGGGGGGTGACGAGAACAGAATGGCGAAAACCGGCGATGAGACCATTAACGCGAAGGAGAGCGTCTCAGCGACGTAATCTATATTCCTGTAAGCAATGCATATTGTATGGGAAGGTTTTATATGTAGTGCGTTACAACCGGAACCGTACTGCATTTGAATGTGAAGGTTAGGAGAAGCGACGCTTCGACTAACCGAACAGAGATGCCCATATCACGCTTCTCGACCTCCTACACGATCTCTCTTGTTTTCAACCGTCTCGTGGCGTCAAGCCCGACTTTCGTGATTTATTCTACGTGAGTTCCCCCTTCCACCCCTGCTGTTTACACATCGATGACGGGGGGTGGGGGTCACGAGACTCCGTGTCTTGATCTCGTTTCCAGTGGGTTGGAAGGATCTGATGCGGAAGTGGCTGCTCCGTGTTCGCTGACTCACCGCCACCAGTTCAGGACGCTCTCGACCTCTCCCCCGCTACAATCTCGACTTTACACATCGAAGATGGGGGGTGTGTTCTCCACCGGGTGCTCGCCAGGATTCTTACTCCTCGTGAAATTCTTTCAGCTGAGCATTCACGACTGAACTGAGGAGTTCTTCCTGCTGGGCTATTCCTTCCAGGCGTGTATCATCGACGATCCGAGTCATCATCGCTTCAGGATCACCCGTGAATGTGAACTCCATATACATCCCACCGCCTCGTCCGCGGCTTTTCCGAGATGTTGAAATCAACCCGTACGTTGAGAGTTCTTTGACATATTTGACGTACGTCTCACGAGTCATCTGGTCTGCATCGAGTTCGTTCGTGACCCACTGATAAACTTTGAATCCAACCGGGCTTGGGACGGAACTACCCGTCCGACTCGAGTGATACGCAACGGCTGCGGTTGCGTACAGTGAAATCTTCTTTTGTGTCGTAAGCCCCTCAACGAGCTTCAGTGACCGGTCTTTGTCAATTTCCTCCTGAGATTCTCGGACGTGGTCCTCCGTGACCACTTCATCTCCTCGTTCGTCCGCGAGATCACCGGCACCGCGGAATAGATCGATCGCCTTCCGTGCGTCACCGTGACTTTGTGCAGCGAACGCCGCTACGAGCGGAATCACATCGTCCTCGAGAGCATCTTCACGGAACGCATCGCGTCGATTTTCGAGAATTTCGCGCAGCTGATTCGCATCGTAGTCAGGGAAGTAGACGTCACGTGGATTGAACGAGCTCTCGGCACGCCCGTCGATGTCTTCCATAAACTTTGGATCGTTCGTCAGCGCTGCGACGGACACGCGGCCTTCGATTTCGTTCGTGTTACTCGCCCGCGAGAGCTGATAGAGAAGCTTTGAGTATGCGGGTTCGTCGTTTTCGCGCCGGCCGACCAAGAGATCGATTTCATCGAGAATGAAGATGACCGAATCGTAGTGCTCGTTGATGAGTTCGTACAGACGTCGGTACTTGCGCTTCGTCGAGACGCCGGTCTCTGGAACTCCGCCTTCAGTACCAACGTCCTGGGCGACAGTTTGGACGAGTTCGTAGACGGCCTGATCGAGCGTATTGATTGGTTGGCAGTTGATATCGACAACGCCGAACCGTTCGCCTTTGGATTGACAGAGCTCGATGATCTGTTGCGTGACGGCCCCGATGATGAGTGACTTACCTGTCCCTGCGGGACCGTACAGCAGCATATTCGGCGGCCGATTTCCTTGGAGAGTTGGTTTCAGAAACGAGACGACGGACTCGAGCTGGTCGTCACGGCCGACGATTCGCTCCTCGTCGATAATCGTGTCAGGCTCGACGAGGTCTCGGTTGACGAAAACTGATGCCTCCCCCTCGTCATCGAGCATATCACGGATCGACCGCTGGGTGCTCTCTTCGGTCGATCCCTGATTTTGGCTTGAGTCTCCGGCAGCGTTCTCATGGGCGGATTCTAACTGCTGTCCATCCGACGTAGAACTAGTTTCTTCATCAAGGGTGGATTGGTTCGCCCCTTCCTGATCACTACCGGCCATATGCCTGCTGCACACCGGAGCATTAAAAAGATTAACCTCCGTCGATGTTTATTCGGCCGCTGTATCCAATAAATCGCTTGAATTCCGTGGTTTCACGGCTCGATAGTAAGAACCATCACCGAAGTACATCTGGTGGAAGACCCCCCGTCATCGAAGTGAAAATCGGTTCAGTCTCCGGTTCTCTTGATGTTCACCGTTCGAATTTCATT
Organism: Halolamina sp. CBA1230; assembly: GCF_002025255.2. GTDB lineage: Archaea > Halobacteriota > Halobacteria > Halobacteriales > Haloferacaceae > Halolamina. Next base: position 41,783 of record NZ_CP054590.1, on the reverse strand, counting down.
TTGCGCACGGGGTGTTCCCGCTCGATTTGTTACTCAATTCATCTCTTACCTCGCCGAAGAACTCGATCTGGAGCGGAGCGACTCCGTCCGTGAAGTCGGTCAGTCCGTGGCTGATCTCCGGGGCTAACGACAGGTGTGGTTTGTCCCGGATTCGTATTTCAACGTCAGGGCCAGTAGTCCGCCCTGTCTCCCGTTTGAATATGGGCCATGAACTATCTCATGCGAACATCTTATACTCCATGAGAAAGTAGAAGGGAGTAGTAACTGGGGTCTCTATGAGCAGTAACGACACCAAGCACGTGCAAACTGAACTGAACGAGGACGAATACGAACGCTTCCGGGAGTTCGCGCGAGAGCACGGCCTCTCGCTTAAGGAAGCCGGTCACGAGGCACTGATCGAGTGGATCGAACGCCAGCAGCAGGCTGACCCGAACGACCCGGCGTTCACAGTCCTCGACGACCTCGAGGACGAATCGCTCCCAGCGTCGGCCGCGACGGATGCCCGCGAGGAAGACGATCTCGTCGAGGAGTGGGATGGCAGTGACGAATCGTTCACGCTCGCCGACGACCCGTCCGCGCAATCCTGAATTCGGATGGCTGAACCAGTCGAAACCCCGATTGGGACGATCACGCCCGAGCATTTTCGCCCGGGGCACGTCCGCCATCAGGTCGTCGTCGGGCCGAAGTTCCTGTACGCATTATTCAACCCACAAGATCAGATGCACGCAGTCTCGCGGGTGTTCATGGCCTTTGTCCGCGACGGTGACCTCCCCTATCGTCGCCTCATCGTCAACGATCACATCGTCGACGAGGCTGCCACACGGCTGAAAAAGCAAGCGTCGATGCGGAACGCTGCGTCGTTCCTGACGACGCTCGACGAGAGCACGCTCTATCAGTTCGAATCCGTCTCTGAGGACGTTTTCGATGACGCCAAAGCAACGTTCGTCGAGTGGACGGATCTGGATGCGTCACTCACCGATTTCATTGTTGCCGCACACATGGACGAACTGGCGGTCGATCACATCCTCACGTACGACCGACACTACGATGCGTTCGACGTGACAACACTTCCATATCGCAGTCAGAGCTAGGGTGCCAAGTATGCCTGAGTCCCCACGGGATGGCGTCCAATCGTGGACCGAGTCGATGAGCGCCCGCGACCGCATTCGAGCGGTCGCCGAGACGCTCCGTGAACCGCGGTCGGTCAGCTGGATCAGCGAGCAGGCCGACGCTGCCTGGAGCACGGCCAACGAGGAACTCCAGGATCTCGTCGACCAGGGCCAGCTGCGTCGCGTCGAGGCCGGTGAGACCACACGCTATCAGCTGGACTACACGCGCTTGCTCTTCGAGGAGATCCGGACGCTCATCGAGGAGAACACCCGCGAGGGGCTGCGCAGCGAATTGGCTGCGATCACCGAGGAGGTCGAGGAGTGGGTGCGGAACTGCACTACCACAACGGCGACTGGGTGCTTCACGTCCACTGCAAGCGGGACGTGGAGTTCGATACGTCGGAACAGGCAACCACCGAGAACGGAACGGTTCTCGGGATTGACCTCGGCGTGAACAACCTCGCTGTCGCCTCGACGGGCACGTTCTGGATGGGCGACGAGTTCGACCACTGGCGCAGAGAATACGAGAAACAGCGTGGGTCGCTCCAACAATGCGGGACGCGCTGGGCACACGAGAATACGTGAACACTCGTGTCCATCGTGTGGGTTTGAGACAGATAGGGATGCGAACGCGGCGATGAACGTCCTTCAACGCGGCTTTTCTGAACTAGGGTTGGGATGGCCCGAAGACACGCCTGTGGAGACTGCGCTCCCTACGGACACCGCTGGCTTTCAGCGTGTGTCTGCAAAGCGCGTCGTGGAATCAGGAAGCCTCGGGGCTTGACCCCGAGGCTATTCACGACGTCGCCGATCAAACAGTCGAAGCAGTACATCACGGTGAGCCTCTCTCCGTGGACACCCACCTCAAAAACCCACCTACCTGCGCAGCTTGTTGTTCAGATAGTCGATTCAACTGGTTGTGGTAGATCGCCGTTGACATCGAGACTCTGTATCTGCCTACTGTGCTTCGACAGTATGTTGTGTGCTTTCCAAATGTCTCGGCCAATCCACCCACACATAATGTATGTGCAGTATAGTTGGCCAGTCACATTGGCCAGTATAACTCGCCAGTGTGACTATCTCAACTGCGCAGTATTTATGGCCTATCCCACTAACAGGCCTATATGCTCACCTACACCAGCTATTCTGAAGCTGGCGGTGTGGGGAAAACCACACTGACCGCGAACCTTGCGAAGGCACAGGTCGACCGCGGCCATGACGTGCTGGTGATCGACCTCGACCAGCAACGAGGCTGCCTGTCGCACCTGCTTGGCGTCGACGACAACCGCAGCGATCCGGATGCGGACACGATCGTCCACCACATGGTGGGGCGGCCACAGGGGGAGTTCGAGGATCTGATCCGGACGACTGAGGGAATCGACGTGATCCCAAGTCACGACTCACTCGAACAACTCGATGACTGGCTCACGAAGGCTGGGGAGTATCAAGCAACGACTGAAGCCGATGACTGGGAGTTCCCGCGGAACGAGCAACTTCGGCGAGTACTCAGAGAGAACGATGTCCCGAGCCAGTACGACGTCATCGTCGTCGACCCGCCGGCGACGGCTGGTCCGCATCTCTACAACGGGATCGATGCCACACGATCGCTCGTGATCCCGCTCGAACTGACTGGTAAAGGCGACCAGTCTGTCGAGGGGCTCGAAGAACTCGTCGCCGGAATCGAAGCGCAACTCGACCTCGAGGTTGGCGTCCTCGCAGTCGTCCCGAACGGGTTCAAGGGGACAAGCGACCAGGATTCTTACCTCGAGACGGTCAAGGATCTCGGCTATGACGCGCCAGTCGTTCTTCGAGAACGTGGCTCACTGTTTGAGGGGTGCTGGCGACAGCAGTGTACGGCGTTCACGTACATCGATGAGCACCGCTCCCGCAAGCGTGATCACGAGATGGAGACACTCGAGAAGATCCGTACCCTTGCGGCCCATCTTGAAGATGAAGCTGGCCTGGATAGCGGTGATGCGTCATGAAGTCCGGCACTGGTGACAACCCATTTGCGGATGAGGAACCCGAAGAACCGCCAGATGATCAGGAAGTTGACGAATCGGCGGACGAACCCAGCTTCGACATCGGGGAGACGGATTCCGACTCGTCGTCGACGTCGACGACGAGTGACGAATACAGTCTCCCCTACTATCAGCGTCGGGGCTCCGTCAAAGAGGATCGGGACGATGTGCTCCAGTTCTTCGTCCGTGAAGACACTGCGCAGGGGGAAGACGAGCTCGAGCGGGCGGTCGCCAATGAACTCGATATCCGCCCGAAAGAGCTCTACAAGCTCGACCTGCGTGAGGCAGCCTTGCTAGTGGCGATGGAACATCCGGAAGAAGTCGCTGACAAGCTCCGTGAATGGGGCTACGAACACGTGTAGTTGACTCTCGGACAATCTTTATTTTTCGCGGTGATTCTTTGTTCTCCCCCGTCGATTACGGCTTAATATCGAATTCCTCCTCGGTGAAGTCGGGTTGATCGACGTCTCAAGCGCTGTGAGAACTGGATCTCGTGAACGTTTTGACCGGCATTCGCAACGCAACAGAGACCAGTAGTTGAGACCGCTTTTCTCAATGCATATGGCATCCTGCCATAGTTCATAAATGGTATGAAGACATACTTTGGGATAGAACGCGCTAGTTGAGACTAGTCGTCTCAATGCATACGCTTCTCGAATTCCTTCGCGATGGACAGTGATTCACCTTCAGCAATTTCGTAGCGTTCACACCTGACACTCATTACAGCGGATGACGTACCTCCTTTCAACGATGTCCATCGACCGAGATACCTTCAAGAACACGAGCGAGGGCGAACTCGCGGACCTCTCCGTCCCCGATCAAGTCCTCGGATTTCTCGCTGCCAACGAGGATCGAGCGTTCAGGGCGCGCGAAATCGCCTCCCAGATTGGCGTCGACGAGGGTGCGGTCAGCACGGCACTCTCACGGTTGAAGAGCCGAGACTTCGTCGAACACAAGGCAACGTATTGGGCGGTGACTGACGACGAGGAGCGCCTCGAAGGATACAGCGGCTACGAACGGACGACCGCGCTGTTCAACGAGCAACTCGGCGAGGAAGATAAGGAATCGTGGCGTGAGCACGCACCCGAGGAACCACACCCAAGCGTCGAGGACGAACAGTGACCAACGAAGAGACCCCAATTTTCGAGCGTGGTGACGTCGTCTACGGGGATGATTCGTTCAAAATCGAGGAGGATGCTCGTCCCTAGTTCATCCTCTCGAACCACGACGGGCGTCCGTTCCATGGCGAGAAGTATATCGCGGTGACGCTCACAACGAAATCATGGATGGACGGACTACTCGAGATTCCGGAGGAGAGCTGGCGACGTGGTGGGACTTCGGATGAGAGTCGGATCGTTCCGTGGGGAGTCCAATCGATCGACCACGAGGATATCGACTTCTGGCAAGGACGTCTTACCAGCGATCCCGTTGATCAGGCGGTGGCTGCGCTCCTCGAAGAACTACAATAGCTTCTTCGCGGTTTCGTTCGAGCAGAGAGTGGTGAAATGGATGTTTGGTAGGCATACACAATGATAAGCAGACTAATATTAGGAAGATGATTGAAATTGTTTCTTGATCCACGATGGTTCCGGGATGGCACTGACGGATAGAGAGTTGATCCTGACAGAATTGATGTCCTTAATGTTGGTTGTCCCGTTTGAGGTGGTTTCAACTCTGAGGGAGGCTTCGTGGACTACTCCCTGAGCGTCGATGTAGAGGGAACCGTCTGTTTTAGACGCATCTTCGTCGACCTTCTTTTGATCTACGGATTGGAGGGCAAATTTAAGTACTGGCCGACCGTTTAATTCGGTTGCTTTTGCAGGCTGGAAGTTCCCTACGTCGAGAATACTATCGAGAGACTGTGGTCCGTCAAGTTGGGCAATTGCATTTGTCGTCGTGAGCGAACCACCCAGTATATCGACAGTCATACGACTGGAAGAACCATGAATCCGGTCGAACGATCGGTCATAGGTCCATTTACCGTACTTGGATTCCCCATCCGGGCCAATTTTCACATATGCGATCCCATCCTCGAAAAACATCTCGATTGGTTGGTTTGGGCCTCTTATCGTCCGTACCTGCCGCTTTGCAGAGGGACTACTCCGGTACTGCGCTGTGATTGGGTGGTTTTTTCTCGTAATGTCGTATGCATTGTTCCTTAACGCTTTACGGGTCGCACTGAGTAGTTGTTCGCGATCTTCAATCCCGGACTTGGATGTTCCTTGTGGATATTCCCCCGATGGTAGCGTTGGACTTCTGAAAGTAGAACAGCCCGCAAGACCTAGCGATAGGAGACTACCACCCGTCGCTAGTAGGTCCCGTCGTGTTTTTCTTTTCACAATTACTCTATCGTAAGTGTGGTTGTATGCTGTGCAACTGGATACGGGACCAACGTTGTGAGCAAGAAGTCCTTATTATCAATTGGTAACGGAATCCGTGAGGCCTGGTCCGCTAACTGAATCCTAGTTGTGGTCCCTGGGGATACCGTTGCAGAATACGTTTCACCAACGAGACCAGCGTTTGGCAACTCGAAGAACGTTGCAACTTCGAACTTGCCCGTCGCCGTCTCTCCGACAGTAAGATCATACGAGAGGTCTTTCCATTCGAGGAATCCATCGTTTTCTGTAACTACGGTGTCGACGTTGGCGATGGAGATGTCCGGCATCGGGAACGTCACGAGCCGTTTTACTTTCTCGGTGATTCCTGTAACTGAAAGCCAATAGGGATTCCGACCAAAATACCGGGTTGGAACCGTACTCGGCAAGATTCGAATTCCGGCGGAGTCATCAACGGTTATCTTCGTCTCGTCGGAGTTCATATACAGGTCAATCTCAGGTCCTGGATGAGTGAGTGACTTTAACGATAACTCACTGACAGAGGATGGATCTATTCCCTCTGGAAGCGGAATATGGAGTTCTTCCCCCTCTCGTGATCCATGTAGCACTGGCATTGTCGCATCGGGAGAACGATATGAGGGCGGGAGATTTACTGGAAGATTTGTTATACCAGACCCATCCGACTGAAGAAATTCTGCCGGAACTCTATCGGGGGGACTTTCGGGCCAGAGCTGCGGGTAGACAGTCACCGAAAAAATGCTGTTGTCATAACTTGCCTGGTCAGCTTTAACGACACCAGAAGCATATCTGTCAGGTGCTATATTCCCACTCCAATCGCCAATGTTATCTTGAGGTTCATGGCCCTGGTAATAAATTGCTGGAATAGTAAGTTCTCCCTTATTTCGCATATCAATTTCGGTTTTTCCGTCACCTTCCCAGTCTCCCGTGTCTACGTCGATAGAGAGTCCATACACTTTCGGGTGAAATCCTGCTAGTATAGGATCTTGAGGAGGAGTGGGTGTCGGGGTCGGTGTTGAAGAGTCAGTTGACGTTCTAGTCTCTTCCTGACTCGACGATGATCCCGATGAACACCCTGCCACAAGGGTAATTCCACCTGTACCAAGCACGCTCAATAGTGACCTCCGGTTCATTGACACGTCAGTTAGATACTATATAGGTCTTAGTACTTCCCTCTTGCGAAGTGGCGGTGTTCAGATAAGGATGAAGATGAGGTCGAACGAGAAGCACTCGACGAGGCGATCACAGCAGAGCTTGATGATGCTCAGATCAACATTAGCCCGCTCGAGCTCCAAATTGCATACAAGCTTCGTCTCGCCCAACACGCTGAGAGTACATCAGAGAAGGATTTTGAAGACGCACTCCACCTCTACGAGACGTTCGAAGAATCGCTTAACAGGGAGCAACTCAAAGAATACGTTACAGATCTCGGGGTCAAGGACTACTATGATCAGCTCAAACGAGCTCGAGGATGATATTGAGCGGAATATTGAGGATCGCCGGTCATTCATCAAACAGTGGGCAACATATATTCGTGAGCACGTCGAGGAGGATGGTCACGCCAGCAGAACAAACTTATCAACTCCCAACTCCAGCGCGCAAACGAACTCGCCAAGGAAGGCGAAATCGATTCCACTGAACAATCTCTGAGGCCTGTTCTCGCCCGTAGTGGACGAGTTCTTGAAAGAGCAGCGGCTAGATGCTCGTAGTGACTGCGACGCGCGCGTCACGGCGGACCGTTTTTCGTCACATTGCACGACTTCCTCACTCTGAATGGCCCAACTACGATTCGACTCCACTCTACAATCGAAGCTCACTGGCTGCTGTTGAGGAAGACGTTCGAATAGTCGCGAGCGTCTGGTTTGAACATGATGCTCACGAGTCGGTTGACGAGTTCGCCTGCCAGCTTCCCTTGGCGTATCTCGAGGTCACTCCGCACGACTGCTACTCGTCGACCACACAGTACGAAATGGAGCAGCTGTTCCGGGTATTTCTCCTCAAGGAACTCCACGGGTGGCCCCACGAATCAGCGCTCGTCGAATACCTCCAGCAGTCACCCGAGATTAGTGAGCAACTCGGGCTTGACTCACTACCAGATCAGTCGACGCTCTGGCGTACCTGGAACAAGCGTTTCACGGGAGATATTCGGGAAACGATCCAGAAAGCGGCTCGAACGATTCTCATCAAAGCGCAGAACGCGGGTGTCGCTGTACCACGCGACCCAGAGCGAAACCTGCCGGATCGAGGCGACGACGCTACTGAATCGGACCCTGACGACCAGGCCATCCTTGACGAGGCAGGGACGATTACTAAGCACGTCAGTCGCGTCGTATTCCCCGCGTTCTCGCTCAATCGTGGTGAGGGCTGTGAGATTCCCGAAAACGCCTACTGGGGCTTACAGACCTATCTCGGGCTCCGAGAGAACTTGACCGCCAACGAGGGCGCTCGCAGCTTCATCCACGAATCGACGCGTGATCGAACGCCACTCGGGCACGGTCATCGCGACCAGATTCGTGATCTCTCCATCGAGCAGATCCGCGAGATGTACCGACAGGCACTCCGACAGCTCATCAACGAACTTGCGGGGACGGAGGAGTTCTTCCGAGCTGGAATCGTCGCGATCGACATCACTGAGGACGATCCCTTCACGGGCGACCGAACCGGCCACGAGGATGAGATTATCGGGACGAAGGAGAAGAACGACGAGTACGCCTACCAATGGGCGACCGTCCAGCTGGTCGGCAACGCTGTTCCACTTGTCCTTGATGCCCGCCCGGTACGGAAAGGCGAGTCACGCAAAGAGATCGTTGAAGATCTTCTCGCCTCCGCTGAGGACTTCGTTCACGTCGATAACGTGCTGATGGACCGGGAGTTTGATAGTCAGCACATCCTGGAGATGATCAGCCAGCGTGGGCTCTCCTACGTCGTGCCGAAGCGGATGCAGACCAGCGAGAAAGCTCAGGCGAAGCGGTTACTCCAACAGGGTCAGGACCGGTACGAGACCGATCGCAAACTCCATCTCGGGAAGAATGAGTGGCACGAGACGACGCTGATCTACCGTCGGAAAGAGAACTCTGAGCACGATGACCACCGGCAGTACTCGGTGTTCATGTCCAACCGGGGTGGCGGTTTTCTCAGTGAGTACGGCTACCGGTGGGAGATTGAGAGCGGCTACAGGTCGATTAAGCGATTCATGGCTGCGACGACGTCGACGAATTTCGGGCTCCGGTTCTTCTACTTCGCATTTGCGTGTCTCTTGTACTCGATCTGGCGAGCGGTCGATCTGCTCGTCCAAGTCGAGTTGACTGGAGAATACGAACGGTCACCGATGGTGACTGCCGATAATACGCTCACGCTGTTGAAGAAGAAGACCGGAATCGGGTAGTACGGTACTCTACCCGTGATAGAACGTCGTCTGAGTGGCAACGCTACCGAAAGTTGTAGAAAATTGCTCATATGGTAGCTATATCAACAAGAATGGACGTTCGGAGAGCGATCTGAAGCAGTTTCCACTCATCGATTCGGTCGAAACCACGCATCACAGCCCCGCTAAACCCGCCGTAGTCTCAACTTCCACAGACAAGCAAAAGATATCGTGATTATTGGTATATCAAATGGCTATATATGGTGTATCGACTGAATACTGACGCGACAGCCACTCATGCGGACGTTTGACTTCTGAGACAAACTACTGTTGCTTACTGTGCTAATACATAGTACTTTATTGTGGGTGGTCGCCCTACCCCACAGCATGGTCGCTGGATCGACTCACGAAACGGCTTCCCCTGGGGTTCGAGCCGTCAGGACATGGCTCCGGAGGATCTAAGATGAGCGGCGATCTCGACTCGGCCGACTACCCGGCTGTCGCCGACGAGCTCGTCGACGCGGCGGAACAGTTCCTCGAGTCCAAGGGAAAAGGCTCGAGCGGGAACTACCGCCGGAACTGTGCTCGCGCGCTGCGAGCGTTTTTCCAGTACCTCGATACCGAGGACCCCAGCCCGCCCGCCGAGGCGGAGCACCTCGACGACTCGCATTTCCGGCGATTTGCTCGATATCTTGCCGTCGAGGACTGGCTGACACCAGGTGGCGAACCGAAAACCAGTGACGAGACGAGCTTCACCGACTCGATCTCATCGGGGACGATGCGGACCTATTACGCAATGGTCTCCGCGTGGTGTGGGTGGTCCGTCCGCGAGGGTGTGCTCTCGACACACTACGCCGACAGTGAGGCTTCCCAAGAGCCGCTCCCTGAGAATAGCGATGACTCGGTCCGCGACCAGCAAACGTGGAGTCAGGAGCAGCGCGAGACGATCACGCGCTACACCGACCACATCGTCGGGGAGGCGCTTGACGATGTAGATCGGGCCGCCGACGCAGCAAAGGAACTCCGTGATCGGGCCTTCGTCGACACCATCGCCTTCAGCGGCGTTCGTGGTGGCGAGATCCTACGCGACCCGAACGACCCCGACCGCGACGGCCTCCGCTGGGGTGACGTAAACCTCGACCGAGAACTCATCTGGGTCGTCCCGAAGAAGCGAAAAAAGAACATCGACGACCGCGCACTCACGCCGAAGCCCGTGCCAGCGCTGAAGCGGCTGCAGGCGGCGCTGAACCCCGCCGAGGAGTGGCCAGTGTTTCCCTCGCTTGCGTGGCGTCTCTACTACAAGCGCCTCCGCAACGAAGCACCAGACCACCTCTCGGAGGATGACGTTGAGGGCACCCTCGACGCCGTCGATGGCCGTGCCGATCTCTTCGATCTCTGCCGAGAATGGGGCGTGACGCCGCCAGCGGTGAACACGACTTCGGGGCGGAACGTGCTACAGCGGCTTTGTGAGGACCTCAACAATGACGAGGATTTTGTCGGTGAACTCGACTTCTCGGACTCAAAGCACGACTACCTCGCCCCGCACGGTGCTCGGCGTGGGGTTGGGAAGGTACTGGTCAAGCAACGTGGGTACGACGACGCCGCTGAACAACTCGACAACACGCCTGGCGTCGTGCAGAAACACTACTCCCACATCAAGGTCCCCGAGCGGAGTGCCGACGTCGGGGCTGCATTCGACGAGGAGAGTGAGGAGTAGCTCTATCGCTTCGGGTTCACGGGCGCGATGTACTCTGACTTGGTTGTTTCTCCCTCGCTCCACTGCCAGTAGTAGTAGCGATTCCCGTTGATCTCCTTCGTCGTCAACGTCGCCCGCGTCGGCGCGTTGCAGTCGTCGATGGCGTCGGCCCATTCCTCGTCGTCGTACCCCTCGGGCGCCTCAGGGTCCCGCTCGGACTCGTCAGTATCGTCGCCGTCGTCGGTCTCAAGCTGGGTCTCGCAGTACGCGATCGTTGCCCGCAGCGTTTCCTCGTCGGCGCCGTCGAGGCACGCGGCGATCACCGCGGGTGGCTGCTGCATGGCTTAACCAATTCACCGGGACGTCAAGGGCGTTTGGGTTGGTTAAGACCCTCAGTCGGAGGATGCCGGCCCGTCCGGGTCGTATTGCGTGCTCCTGTGTCGAAGTGGGAGTGTCCGGTAGGAAGAGTGGACGAGCCCCCACTAAGCGTCCCTACGACGATGATGCAAGGGCACTACCGTAATTGGGACGCCATTTCAGCGTTTTAGCTGTATATAGGCGCTAAGCCCCACCCTTAACGGAGCGACCGGAGAGAGCGGAGTAGGGTGGAGATACAGCGCCGTCATCATCTGTTCATACAGCGATACGGTTGCAGGCCCACAGGCCCACGTAGTCGCAATGTTTTTGCATTGGGGTACCGTACAAAAGTACGAACCCAATGGAATACGACCTCGATTCGGGAGCGCACTCGACGTACTCCCTGCATTACCACCTGATACTCACCACGAAGTATCGGCGTGGAGTGCTCACCGAGGAGCGAACCCAATTCATTCGCGGGGTCATCAGCGGGTTCACGGACAATTACGGCGTCGAACTGACGAACCTCGACGGCGAGGACGACCACGTTCACATCCTGTTCCGAGCGAAACCCACCACGGACCTCGTGAAGTTCATCAACACGGTCAAGGGTGCGACCGCTCGCCGTATCCGAAACGAGTACGAGGAGGAACTGAAAACCGAACTGTGGGGTGACTCGTTCTGGAATGACTCGTATTGCCTCATCTCGACGGGGCAGGTATCGCTGGATGTGCTGAAACAGTACGTCGAGAACCAACGCGAATAGAGCGTCATGTACTACGCCTACAAGTACCGTCTCAAGCCGTCCGACGCCCACCGTGAGGAGTTGGACCGCCACCGAGACATTTGTAGGCAACTGTACAACCACACGCTCTACCGTCTCAACGAGTACCAAGACGAACACGGTGAACTGCCGTCTATGACCACGCTTCGGTCGGAACTACCCGACCTCAAGAAGTGGTGGGACGACCTCTCGGACGTGTACTCGAAGGTTCTCCAAACCGTCGTGGAACGCCTGTTCGACAACCTCAAAGGCCTCTCCAAACTCAAGGAGAACGGCTACGGCGTCGGTCAACTCAAATGGAAGCCACCACGGGAGTTCCGCAGTTTCACGTACAGTCAGTCTGGCTTCAAGCTCGACAAGAAGGGCGGCCAGACTGTGCTGTCCCTCTCGAAACTCGCGGATATTCCGATACAGCTCCACCGCGCCATCCCCGACGACGCGAAGCTCAAACAGGTCACGGTTAAGAAGGAGCCGACGGGTGAGTGGTTCGCCACGTTCGGCGTCCAAATAGACCGTGAACCACCCGAACCGCCCGAGAACCCCGAGCGGTGCGTCGGTATCGACGTTGGGATTCTCAAGTACGCCCACGACACCGACGGCACGGCGGTCGGGTCGCTCGACCTCTCTGACGAGCGCGAACGCTTGGAGCGCGAGCAACGAAAGCTCTCGCGGAAGCAACACGGCTCGAACAACTACGAGAAGCAACGGCGTCGGGTTGCGGAGTGTCATGCCGACCTTCGACGGAAGCGCCGTGACTTCTTGCACAAACTCTCGAACTACTACGCGGGAGAGTACGACCTCGTAGCCGTCGAAGACCTGAACGTGAAGGGGATGATGGAGTCGCCGTCGAACAGCCGCAACACGGCGTCTGCCGCGTGGCGGACGTTCCTCTCGTTGCTCGAATACAAGTGCAAGCGGGAGGGAACGCACTTCGTAGCGGTGGACCCGAGAGGGACGACCAAGGAGTGCGCGGCGTGCGGTGTCTCGACGGAGAAGCCGTTGTGGGTCCGTGAACACTCCTGTCCCGCCTGCGGGTTCGAGGCAGACAGGGACGCGAACGCGGCGTGGAACATTCTTTCTCGCGGCCTCGAAGATGTAGGAGTGGGACACTCCGAATCAACGCCTGTGGAGACTGCGCTCCCTGTGGACACCTCCGTGTCTGCAAAGCGCGTCGTGGAAGCAGGAAGCCCTACCCTCAAGGAGCGAACGGCGTCAGCCGTGAGCGAGTAGGGTAGGGTAGTTCACTGTGACCGTCATGTACTCCCCTTCAGCGAATGGGTGCGTGTCGTTGTTGAGGATCAGCCACGGACGCGTTTCTCACCCGACTTGAACGGGTCCGGTCCCCACACGACATCCCCGCGCGCTGGTGACATCCTCCCCGTGGTAAACAACGGGCTTCCCGTACTGCAGGTGGGATATCTGCCAGTCTACGACACGACTTGTTCTCTCGTGGTAGTTCACGAACCCCCTCCACCGTTTCCGAAGCTTTTGCAGACGGCAGGCTACGGGAACCCTCACTCCACCATTTCCGGAGCTATCGACGTGAGAAGGAAGGGGACTACAACAGAGACGGCATGGATTGCCGAGAAGACGATCCGATCCACGAGTTCTGTCCTTTAACTCCAAACATATCTATTCTAAGAGCGCTGTTTTTGCTGCTTTGCGGATACTGTTTCACCGTATGTATATTAGTTCTTTTGTGTTATATAGTGTCTTTGCTGGATAGTGGCCCCACGCCATTTCGATAGCTTCGGAAACAGTGGAGTGAGAGGGTGTTATAAATAAACGGAGCTTCGGAACTGGTGGTGTGGGTATCTGTTTTAACAAACCGAGCTTCGGACGCTCCGGAAACTAAGGAAGCGGTGGTTTTATGATGTCATCCTGTGTGGCGGTCTATCATGGGGATGTTCCAACGAGACCGTCAGGTGTTCGCTGATGCCGAACCACTTGACGATTCCTACGAGCCCGAGGATATCCGAGAACGAGATGAGATGCTCGAAAAATATCAACGAGCCCTCCAGCCGATCATCGATAATCGCCCGACATCGAACATCTTTCTGTACGGCAAGACGGGAACGGGGAAGACCGTCGCGACGAAGTTTATGCTGTCCCACCTCGAGAACGATGCGGCCGAATACGACGACGTCGAGCTCTCGACAGTTTGGGTCAGCTGTGAGAACCTTTCCTCGTCCTACCAGGTCGCCGTCGCTCTCGTCAACGAACTTCGCGCAAGCCAGAATAAAGACCGCATCAGTACTACCGGCTACTCTCAGCAACGAGTTTTCGACATCCTCTACGAGGAACTCGACGCGCTCGGTGGTACCGTCGTAATCGTCCTCGACGAAATCGACAACATCGGCCACTCTGATGACATCCTCTACGGGCTCCCACGAGCACGATCGAACGGCTACGTTGACGACGTCCGCCCGGTAATCGTTGGCATCAGCAACGACTTCCAGTTCCGGGATAATCTCTCGCCGAAGGTCAAGGACACACTCGCCGAAAAGGAGATTCTCTTCCCCCCATACGATGCGAATCAGCTACGCTCGATTCTCAACCCACGTGCCGAGAAAGCGTTCCACGAGGACGTCCTCGTTGAAGATGTTGTCCCGCTCTGTGCGGCGTTTGCCGCCCAAGACACGGGATCAGCCCGGCAGGCGATCCGACTGCTCCGTGAGGCCGGCGAACTCGCACAAGCCGCCGATTCTGACACCGTGACCGAGGAGCACGTCCGGGATGCCCAAGACGAACTCGAAAAGAACCAACTTTACGAGGGAATGCAGGAACTCACGACACAGGGACACGCTGTCCTCTGCGCGCTTGCGTACCATCAGGCACTCGACGACGTCCCCGTCCGCTCCCGCGATCTCTATGAACGATACGTGAAAATCTGCGACCGGCTTGACGCCGACAGCGTGAGCGAACGCCGTGTTCGCGACCACCTTTCGGATATGAATATGCTCGGGCTCATCAGCGTCTATGAACGGAACGAGGGGCTCTCGGCTGGCCGGTATCACGAGTACGAACTTGATGTTCCGCTGAAAGCCGTGCTGGAGGTGCTCCTGTCGACGACTCGCTTCGAAGAACTTGCGAACATCATCGAGTCGACGGCCGGCGATAACAATATCCTTCAGTCCGATATCTCAGACTACTGAATCGGAGCTCTGTGGTGGAACTGAATTCCTGATAGCTCCGGAAACAACGGAGGGTGAAGATCGGGTGAACTACCCCTGCCTACTCGCCGCCTTCGGCGGCTCCTTGAGGCAGGGGCTTCCTGTTTCCACGACGCGCTTTGGAGACACCTCATCGGATGTTTCCTCAGTGTCCCCAGGGAGCGCAGTCTCCGCAGGCGTTGATTCGGCCATGCCCTGACCTACTGTCTGCATAGTTGCTTCAACACCAAGTTTCTCCAACCCCAAACGTTTGATTTCTAACGCTGCATTGTAGTCCCTGTCAGTTTCGAACCCACACGACGGGCACGAGTGCTCACGCACCCAGAGAGGTTTCTCTGTTTCACAGCCGCATTGTGAGCAGCGTTTCGTCGTGCCTTCCGGTGGCACCTCGATAACGTAACACCCGTTTTTCTTCCCGTGGCGTTTGAATGCCTGAATCGTTTGCCGCCATGACATCGACGCGATG
This sequence comes from Halolamina sp. CBA1230, assembly GCF_002025255.2. Lineage (GTDB taxonomy): Archaea > Halobacteriota > Halobacteria > Halobacteriales > Haloferacaceae > Halolamina. The sequence continues at coordinate 26,459 of NZ_CP054590.1, read as the reverse complement.
TTCCGACTGTTCCCATCATCCTCTGTCATCGCTTTCACGTCCAGATCTTCGAGGAACACTGCGTCATACCGAGTGGTGTATTCGTCAGCGAGTTTTTCCCGGTAGTCTTCACGACGGTTCTGCAACTGGTCGTATGCCTGAGCGAGTTTCTGCCGGGCTTTCTCCCAGCTGTTCGAGCCGTATGCTTTCCGGGAGAGATTACGGTGCCGGCGTTCGATGCGGTCGCGGTCACGTTGCTCGTCAAGTGACCCAAACGATCGGCCGGCTGAGTCGTGAATGAACTTCGTGATGCCGAGATCAATCCCGACTGTATCTGTTGGGTTAATCTCCTCGACACACGGTTTCTCCGGGTATTGCGGGTCGTACTCAACGACGATGCTGACGGACCAGTCTCCGGTTTTCTCTTTCTTCAGGATGATTTGTGTGATGTCTCCGTCTTCGGGGAGTGGGCGGTGGTAGTTGAGGTGGAAGTCACCGATTTTGGAGAAGTTCACGATCGCGTGACCAGTTCGGTCCGTGTTATGATCCACGTCAAAACCGGACTGGTTGTACGTGATGCTGCGGTACTCTCGCGGTGGTTTCCATTTCAACTGCCCAACGTTGTAGCCTCGGGTTTGGAGTGATTCAAGGACGCGTTCGCTTTGTTTGATGCGCCGGATAGCCATTTGTAGGCATTTGGAATACGCGTTCTTCCATTCCGGCCAGCGTTGTTTCCACCCGGTTGTCCCGGTGAGTTTGTTCTGCATCTCCGTATACGATGGTTTGTCGTAGTCGGGGCGTGGGCGGTATTCTTGCGTGAGGGCGTGGTTGTACACTTCCCGGCACGTCTGAATATCGTGCCATGCAGCCGTGGCTGTCTCGGCGTCTTCCGGCGTTGCAGCGTACTTGAACGTCTCCTCAACCACTACTGATTTATTAGGTTGTTAGTCAGTTGAACGTTTGGAAAGTTCCGGAGTGTACGGCTGTATCCCCGCCCTACTCGCTCTCTTCGGTCGCTCCTTGAGGACGGGGACTTAGCCTGTAAGAGTTAAATTCACGGACGGCATAGCGATCACTCTTCGATAACTTGTTCGAGATTGTCAAATCTGGAAGCCAAGCCCTCAAGCACCCCGTCATTGCGGGTGTGTAGGGCGCGGTGGTTCACTCCGGTCTATTGATGGTGACACAGTGGGTGAGCCACGTTGGGGGTGAAGTCGTCGTATAGCATCCCGCATCACGCCCCCCACGTCTCACTTGGTTCACGCTCACTCGGCACGTCACCCTGCCCGGTCTTGCCTCGCTGCTCCGTGTCGCCTGCCGCTGCCTTCCCACCGGCACTGTCACCAGCCCCATCACGCGCCTCACGACCCTCGCTTGGGTCCGCCGCGGTCCCCGTTGCCGGCCGCCCACCGCGACTGAACGCACCCAACGGGAAATCATACGCCCGTGCCCGCTTCGACTTATAGAAAGTCGACCGTTCCGACACCCCGAGCACGTCAACCACTGCAGCACGGTCACAGCCACGCTCCAACGCCCGTCGCACTAGCTCGTCTTCCATCCGCTGCAACAAGAGCTGGCGGTCCGCCGGGATATGCCCGCGCGACGACGTCTCGATCTGCTCGGCAAGGCCCCACTCCTTCGTCTCAACATCCTTATCGACCAGTTGCCTCTCCCGCGCCTCGATCCGATTATCCAACCCCATTAACACCCATAATCGTTCTCGGACAGCTGTGACCGTCAACTCAACCGTCAGCTTCGCCGCAACCGCACTCGTCCGTAACGGCCCACACTCCGCCAGCACCTCCAAGATCTCCACGTCCTGCGCGAGTAACACTGCCTGATCAGCTTCCGTGAGTTGCACCGGCGCATCCGCCGGGTCCACTTGGTGATGCAGCCACTCGTGACAGCGCCGGCAGAACACCGTCAAGTTCGCCTCATCATGCTCACCCATCCCGTCCGGCTCACGCTCAATATGGTGGACATGCAGCGTCGCAACCTCCACATCCTCCCGTGGATCAGTCCACCCGCACGCCTGGCACTTCGACCCGTACGTCTCAAGCACCGCCTCACGGACCGCCGGCGGCACCGACTCGTGACACTGCGTGTGCGCCTCCTGCTCGTCGCCCGCATCGGTCACTCGCTGTTCACCATCCGCATCGCCTGTCTGTCGTGATCGTGTTGGCATTAGTCTGAATTGGCTTCGTTGCTCGGTTCCCGCTCGATTCCCCATCACCAGCCGCCCGCATCACGTGCCGTCTCGCTTCACTCCGCGTCTCGTCCCACCGCAATCGCCGGATGCGTCCTGCGGTGACGCCATGCTAGGTCGGTCTGCTTCCTGCGTTCCGCTTCAGCATCTACGCGACGCTCCCAATCGCCTCATCACGGGTTCCGCGTCGGCGTCAACGATTTCACGTTAAACTCCGATTTCGCACAGTACTGTTCCGTGACACGGCCAATCGCTTGCGTCCGCAGCACATCCGCCACGTTATGCTGTGCGAGCTCCGCAAACCGGCCATCCTCAAACGCCGTCACTGCCGCTGCACTCGACTCGAACGGATCCACATTCTCGTACGCACCGTCGCACAGCACCGCATACGCGTGCCCTAAGTCATTCCGTTCACGCGTCGCCGCCGCGTCGCCGTCGCCGCCGTCGCCACCATCGTCACCGTCGCCGCCACCGCTCCTGACGGTCGTGTTGAACCGGTCCGCCACAATCGGCATCAGGTCCGCGTACGGCACGTCCACGAACGGCCACTCTTGGCCCTGTTGGGCATACCTGGTGCGGAGAAACGGCACGTCGAACCCGCCGTTCCATCGCTCTCCGTTGTACGCGACGAGCAACACATCATCTCCAGCGAGGCGGTCCGCGACGAACGCCGCCACCGCCGTGAGCAAGTCCTGCTCCGACATGTGCGTCGACACGTTCACCAGCGTCTCAGCCGGCGTTACCGCCGCCACTGCTGATTCGATATCACTCGCCGACCGGTCACTCGTCTGCACGAACACCCGCAGCCCCGCCGGCACCGCAAACCCGACTACTGTCACCGCATCATCCACGGCGAACCCGGTCGTCTCAATATCGAACGCAACTTGCTCCAGCACCATTACCCACCACCTCCCGCTCGGCGCTCCCGCCACGCCGGCACGCGACTCCCGCGCGCCGGCCGGACGCGGAGCTCCCCAAACCCGAACCGCGAATGCGTCCCCACCCGCAACACCCCGTTCTTCGCCGTCGCAACCGGGTCCGCCCCGGCGTACGGGACCACTTGCCCGTGATCAACCGTCTCCAGATCGAATACGTCCTCACCGGCAACGAGACGCTCCGTCCGCCGCCGCAACTCACCCGTCGCCGCCCGCTTCCCAGGCGCCCACCACCACGGCACCGACTGGTCGGCCGCCCCCGGGAACTCAGTCTCGAGGACGAACGGACTCACCAGTTCCAACTCATGCGCATCAGCTGCCTCAAGCGCCCCGTACGCCAACGCGTCCACGTCCACGACCTGCGTATCGACCACGGACAACTCCCCGAACCCGAAATTCCGCGCGCCCCCCACGCGAATCCCGGTTAACGCGTCCGTCGCCACGGGGAGGACAGCCGGATCGTCCGCGTGCACGTAACACTGCACGTACCACGGCACCCGCCGAGAAGCAGCCCGCTTCTCCGCCGGTCGCCCAACCTGCATCTCCGACGCGAACGCCACGCGGCCATCATGCCCGTACCGCTGCAGTGGATGCGTGTTCGCCGCCTCCCGGGGGCGTGATTCTGTCAGCCAGCGCTGCGCCGGATCCCGATGCACGAACAGATCCTCGTACGCCTCCACGTCAGGCAGCATCCCCCCGAGTTTCTGCCCGCCACGCAGCGAGATCTCCCCCTCAGTCGGCGACCCGTACTCTCCGGGCACGAACACGCCGTGACTCACGTGCAGCGCACGCCGCGTCGCCTCCCCAACCCGGCGGGCAACCGCCGCATGCAGCGCATTTCCTGACACGTAGTACGGGTTCCCCATGTACGGCCGCTCCAACGCGAACAGCAGCTGTTGAATCCGCCGCCCAGACGCAGGCGCAGCCTCCGTCTCACTCTCGGCCTCGGCCTCAACGCCAGGCACAGTCTCAGTTTCAGTCACCGTCACGCCCACCACCTCGTTGAGGTCGCTGCCGCGTCGTCGTGTCCCACGGTGTTGCAAAACGCCTCGATGTACTGCAGCGCCGTCGACCACGAGCGAAGCCGCCGCAACTGCCCATCCAGCACCCGCCAGCACCGCCGGGCATCCACGTCGAACGGGACCGCCGGAAGTCGCGCCCACACGTCACCGAAACACTGCGTCGGCCGCGACCCGATCCGCGCCGCCGGCCCTACCGGATCAGCCGTCACGTGCAGCGCAAACGACGCCGTCGTCAAGACCGTCCGATGCGGAACGATCCGTGGGTCCGCCTCCCCGGCATGCGTCGAGACGCTCAAGTACACGTCCCCGAACGGCGAAACCGCTCGATAATTATCCAGCAACGCCGCCACGAGAAGCGTGTGGTACTTCGCCGACGTGAACGGGTAATACCGCGACTCCGAAAATAACGCTGGCACCGACGCATCAAGCCACGCCCGGTGCAACGCTGCCGGATCATCAATCCTGACCAGATCGAAGATCGCGTCCCCGATATCCCCAACCACGGCTTCAAGCGCAGTGACCTCCCCATCCAGCAGTGGAAGGCGCCGCGGCGAGTCATGGGCCGGCACCGTCTGCTCCGGCTCCCCGCGCGGGCGGCTGAGCAGTGCCGCGTCAGCATCCGCGTACAACGGCACGTCCTGATTGACCGGGATCCCACGGAACTCACTCGCCGCGCCCGCATGCGTCCGCCCGCGGAGTTTGTGTACGTCATGCCGGTACGCCACCGTCATCGACACCGCGTCTGGATCCTCGTTTGTCACAGGACGTCCCGCATCCGCCGGGCCGTCACGCATCACCATCACCGCCCTCAGCAGCATCAGCGTCACCGTCGACATCGGCATCGCCCGCAGTGCTGGTCGACCGGGCAGCCTCCTGCTCTTGGGCCGTCCGCAGGTCAACGGTCGGCTCCACCAACGCATCGAGTTCCGACTCGACGTCCCGCTCCGCATCCGTCGCCACCTCGTCAGCTCCTGACTCAACAGCCTCCTGCTCCTGCGCCGTCTCCACCGACGTCGACGGCTCCAACAACTCATCCACCGCCTCGTCGTCATCGTCGCCCCCATCGTCACGGTGCGCGTCAGCAGCAGCATCATCACGCCACCCCGTCATGCCGACTCACCTCCATTCGTATCCGTGCCCGCATCCCCGCTCGGCATCGGCACGCCATCATCACGCGCCGCGATCCGGGCTTGCAGCGCCTCCACGTACCGCGGGCGATGCGTCCCTGCCCACACCTCATCTTTCCGCTCCATCGCCTGACTCGGGCCGTGCGACCGCTTAAACACCCGCCGGATCTCCGCGTCAGAGTACAACGGGTTGATCACGGAAACGTCCGCGATCCCCGCGCCGAAGTTCCGTCCTCCACCGAGTTGGAACGCGTACTCCGAACTGTGCGAATCCAAGACCGACACGGCCTCCAAGACAAGCCCCACAAACTCCGGTTTGAGTTCCCGGAACGTGAGCAGCCACGTCCCCTCTACGTTCCCAAGCACGTCGCGCTCAGCATAGCGGAGTGTCCGCCCGCCATCCGCCTCGTTCCGGGAGCGCACCTGCGTCGAAAGCTGACGGTAATGCGCTTCCGCCTCACCATCAAGGACATCCACGTTCGACCGCACCGGCGAAAACGACAGCGGGTGCCGCACAAGCTTCCCTGCGTCACTACCGAACCCGCCGAACAACTCGTACAGCACACAGCCCGCATCGTGTTCCGCTGTGCAGCTGGCCTTCTCGTGATACCCTGCCTCTAAGTCCCGTTCGTACACGTTCTCCCGCGCGAAATTCGCATTCGACTCGCCCGGATGGCACGCCGTCGTGCCAGCCGTTTGGAGCACCTCCTCACAGCCATGCCGCAGCCATCCCGACAACGTGAACGGCGAGAGTTGCCCGCCGATCATGTTCAACGGGTCATCACCCTCATACCGATCCGCTGACGCGTGATGTCGGTCCGTCACGATCCCATCACCTGGCGCGACCAGATCAACCTCCAAGCCGATGTACAAATCCGGGACCGTGAGCCCATCAACTGGTGTGGGAGACTCAAACGTGATCGGCAAGTGCTCAGTGTCGAACCCCGGCATTATCGACCCGCCTCCGCACCCGCATCCTTGGTCATCGCTCCAATTGGACGCTCAAGCGTGGTCGTCGAACCGTCTGTCTTACCAGTCCGTGGTGTACAGACCGCTTTCGAAGCAACCCCGCTCACCCCAACAATTCGCGGTGCCACGAGGGCCAGCCACGACGATTGCGTCGCCGCATCACTACACCGGCCAACCCGGCCCTCGATGAGCAGTTCCACAGTCCCGAGCGTGAACGCCGACCGCAGCGCATGCCCATCGTCTCCGCACACGGCCCGACCAATCTCGAAGCGTGTCTCCCCGGCTGCACGGCACACGTACAAGCGAACCGGGTCGCTCTCCTCAAACACGTGGCCGCACACCGGACACTCCGAATTCCGGACTGGTAACCCCGAAAATAAAACCGCGTCAACGGCTGCTTCCGCATCAACACTCTCATCAGTAGCGCGTCTAGTGTAATTCATGGGTTCTGTATAGCTTGAATTGGAACCCGGCTCAGGTGTCCTAAGCACCTGGGCGTCTTCTGATGTCTCGTGCCCTTTGAGCCGAGGTTCCGTACATGGCATTACCACATGTGGTCACTTATAATTACCGCATGTGGTCATCCACCGTCACTAGGGATTTGGCTAAGTGAGAGGTACTATATCCCCAGCAAGTCGATGTATTGAGTATGGCCGACGGAGAGCATCGTGGACTCCTCACTGAACGTGAGCGCGAAATTCTGAAGGGTGAGGCTGACGTTTCTGACAACTACCGATACCGTGTTATCAGTCGAGTCCGTACGAAGATTGATAACCTAGGTGAAGATGCCGATATTCTCGCTAATAATCAAAAAGATCTCTTTGAGGAATTGCGTGACGTTGTTTGTGATGAGCGTCAGTAAGTTATCTTTTTAATACGAGTCATCAGAAACTCCACCCAAGAATCTAGTACAATTTTTGTTCAGCGATCTCCACGACGCGGACGTTGTCACTCCGGTTCCCGAGGACCGCGTTCTCGTTCACGAACCGAGCGGCGCTGCGTTCGATCGACGACGCAGCCGGCTGTCTTCCCCCCAGGCTGGACGGCCGGCCGCGACGCCGACGGGGAGGATAAGTGATGCAGCAAACCCTCGTTTGCTGTGCGTTCTGCGACGCCGCGCCCGGTACCGGGGCTGGTAAAGCGCACACCTGGGGGCAGGACGATCGGGTCTCCCACCCGATCTGCGTTGACTACGCGATCCAGACGGAGCCTGACCCCGACGAGCGTGATCACGTCGCCTGTGACGACTGTGGACAGGTCGTCGACACGCTCGCAGCACTCATCCACGCCGTCGGCCGTCGCGAGACGGACGCCGACATCGACACCGATAGTACCGTCACGGGGTCATTGGACTCGTAACGGCGCTCACCGATGCCGTTGCCCGTGAATACGGCGAGGTGACCCACCAGCTGATGGCGGAGGACCTCGACATCTCTCGCTGGCTGCGGAGATGGTCCTCCGGGCGCTCCGGCCCGCCGTCCACGAGCACTACGACATGGAAGAGACTGGCGCAGGATTTGGTGAGGTGGACGTAGACGACGGCGATGCGGCTAACGACGCGTGAGCCGTCTCCACATCGTCGACACCGAAGTGACGAGCATCTGTAGGCGACTCTTAACTTTTTAAGCCCTGCCTCCCTAGCTCTGAGCACTCAGATGCACTCCTCTCCCTCGGACAGATCGGATGGATCAAGTGGCCTGATCGTGGAGATCATCGAGACATTGGAGACATGTGGAGTTGAGGACGATTCCTATCAGCTCTACGATTACGTCGATCCCAATGCGCTTGAACAGCTGATCGCCTCCACAGATGAGCATATCGCCGTTCAGTTTACTGTCGAGGGGATCTTGCTCGAAGTATCACCGGACGGGGTGAATGTCATGGTTGAGGACGAGTCGCAGTCCGGCAGCGCATAACGACTTGCGGTCCCAGGACAGGATAGATTCTGAAAGCCCTCGGCCGCTCGATGTCCGCGACTGTCATTGCCGCCCTCCGAGCCGCTTGCGACCACGATCAGGCTCTACATCTTCGGCGAGATCTCGCTCGGCAAGGCCGCGGAGTGCACCGGTGTGGGTCGCTGAGAGGTGGGAGAACTCCTTGGGGAGGCTGGTATTGAACTGCAGCTTGGCCCGCAGTCCACGGGTGAGCTCGAAGATTAGGTGGACGCGGCGCTCGACCGTGAATGAGCGAGTCGTTCTCCCGGCCTGTTGTCGTTGAAGCGGCGGTCCTCAGCAACTACGCGAGTACTGATTCAGTGACCTGGCTGACAACGACGCTCGATGCCGTCCAGACAGTTCCCGCTGTCCGCACCGAACTGGGGCGCAGGACCGTGAGGTCGGCCACTCGTATCTGGAGCACGTCCTCGATGTTCTTGAGTTGGGAGAGGCCGAGATTGCTGAGAGCGCTTTGGAACAACTCCAGCAGGAGTATCGGGCGGTGAGACCTGTTTCGATCCCGGTGAAGGCGAAGCGCTTGTGGCTGCACACACAGTTGCCGGGACGCTCGTGATGGATGACGGCCCCGCTCGGGCGCTCGCAGCCGACTACGATATTGCGTTCACCGGTCGATCGGGCTGTTCGTCCGCGGCGTTGTCGTGAGGATCTGACAGTTGAGACGGCGGATGCGTAGCTCACGACGTGGATCGAGGAGCGGAATTACAGCAGAGCAAGGCGAAAACCCACGGCTTTAGCCGTGGGATGAAGCCGACAACTGGGAATCAAACCACGCGACAGTGGCAGGCTGACTCCCCAATACTCAAGAAACATCTCGTCGATGACGCAGTCTTTCTCGTGGATTCTGCACCGTGGCTACAAGCAGCACTTCACCGCCACGGCTTCGATTACCGATACGAGAAACACGGTAATCGGAACAGCGTCGAACGTATCTTCAGAGAAGTGAACTACCGCGCCCTACTCACCCGCAATAGCGGGTTCCTTGAGGGCGCGGCTTCCTGCTTCCACGACACGACTTGCATCCACCTTGACGGAGGGCGAGCCTCCGTCGGTGGACGTAGCGGTCGCAGTCTCCACAGGCGTTCCTTCGGAGTGACCCACTCCTAGCCGTTCCAATCCGCGATCAAGAACGTTGTACGCAGCGTTCTCGTCACGATCAGCGGTGAACCCGCACGTTGGGCACGAGTGCTTGCGGACCCACAACGGTTTCTCCGACACTGCTCCACACGACGCGCATTCTTTCGTCGTCCCCTCTGGGTCTACCGTGACGACGTGACAGCCGTTCTTCTCACCGTGATGCTCAAACACCTGGATAAGGCTACGCCACCCGACCTCGTGCTTGTTCCGCGCATCCCCAACTCCCTCAAGCATTCCTTTGACGTTGAGATCTTCCAGGAACACCGCGTCGTACTGCGTTGTGTAGAAGTGCGCCAACTTATGCTTGAAGTCGTCCTTCTTGTTGGACATGCGCTTGTGCACGTCCGCGACGCGGACGCGTTGCTCCTCCCAGTTGTTCGACCCGTGTTCTTTCCGTGACAGGGATCGTTGTTCTCGTTCGAGGCGATCCCGTTCATCCGTGAGGTCGAGGCGGGAGATTGCGCGGCCGTCTGAATCGGTGATGTAGTTCAGAACGCCGAGATCAATCCCAACGCAGTCCACGGGATCGATATCCTCGACATCCGGTTTCGGCGGTGTTTCGGTTTTGATGGTGAACGTAGTGAACCACTTGCCGGTAGCGTCCTGTTTGATGGTGAGTTGCTGGATTGCATCGTGGTCGGGGAGGTCGCGGTGGAGGCGGATTGGAACGTGGATGGTGTTGCCGGCCACTTTCTTGAGTTCAAGTTCACCGTACCCGTCGGGGCCGCTCTTCTTGTCGAGCTCGAAGCCCTTCTTGTTGTACGTGAACGATCGGAACTCGCGTGGCGCTTTCCACCGTAACTCCCCGGCGTTGTACCCGTTGCGTTGGAGTTCTTGGAGACTTCGCTTGTTCTGCCGGATGCGCATCACGGCGTTCTGCAGAACGGTGGAGTACACGTCGGTGAGGTCGTCCCACCAGTTCTTCAGTCCGGGAGCTCGTCTCGGGTTTTGATGACGCGTTGCCGGAGCGTTCCCTCAGCTTCAGGGATTTCGGTGAATCGTTTGAGTCGGTCGTTGTAGAGTTGCCGCACGATATCGACAGTCCACGCTAGTTGTTCCTGTTGCTGCTCGTCAGGGAACAACCGGTATCGTGCACTGTACTTCATGCGACTATACCAAGACCAACACGATACATCAAGTTAAACGCCTGCAAAACAGTCCGATGCCGTACTATACACGGCAAGTGGTTCTGTATCTCCGCCCTACTCGCTCACGGTGTCCGCTCCTTGAGGACGGAGGCTTAGAACCAATACAGGCTAAAACGCCGAACAACCCAATTCTCAAACTGTTTCAGCCACGCCGAAGCAGAGACCGTCGAAAATTGGCTTCAAGCGTTCGCCTTCGCATGGAACCAGCTTATCTGAACACTACCAGATCTTGACCCGTATTCTTATATTTCCTCTACTACTCATTCCGGTATGCGCTTGGTTCGACCCACAGATTTCCACATTCTTGAACATCTATCTGATGGGAATCGAAATACAGCAAGTAATATTGCGAAAGAACTTGAAAAAGATCGGAGTTACATCAATACTCGCCTTCCGGCACTTGCAAACCAGGGCTTGATAACAAAAGTGGGGCCTGATGAGAACAGTGGTCTTTATGAAATCACACAGCGCGGCTACGCTGTTCTTGAATTGAGAGGAGCCTACGGTCATTCTGAGTTTAACACAGTATTTGAACTGGCTGATGAGAACACTTGATGGGAGATGGCTCGCAACAATAGTGAACTACCCCTGCCTACTCACTCGCGGCGGAGCCGCTCGTTCCTTGAGGCAGGGGCTTCCTGCTTCCACGACGCGCTTTGCAGGAACCAGGGTGGTTCCCGCAGGGAGCGCAGTCTCCACAGGCGTTGATTCGGAGTGACAAATAGCGAGCGGAAGCCCACCCTTCAGGGTGGGTGGAAGCGCCAGCATAGCCCGGCAGTCCACGCGCTATTGCTCGTCTGGATGGTCCACCGCTTCCAACCCCGCTTCGATAATCTCCCGATAGGCTTCTTCGAGGCTTACGTCCTGCTGTTCGGCGTAGTCTTTCACGCGCCCGTTCAACGTGTGCGAGATGTCGATATTCGGTCGCATCGTCTATGTCCAAAAGACATTTAGTCATGAGACTATAAATGTCTGTTGTCATGAGGCGAACCAACACGTTCGCGGTGCGTTCGCTCTCCGGACAGGACGAGCGACTGCTCCGCGACCTGTTGGACGCCTCCGCCAGCCTGTGGAACGAACTCACCTACGAACGGCGCCAGAACTTCTTCGACGGCGAGTCGGTGTGGGATACTGCCGACTACCGCAAACAGTACGTCGGCGTTCTCGGCTCCGCCACCGCCCAACAAGCCATCCGCAAGAACTCGGAAGCGTGGCGATCGTTCTTCGCCGCCCGAGAGGACGGTGAGGACACAGCTCCGCCTGGCTACTGGGGCAACGAGGACGACGGCAGGGAGTTGCGGACGTACATCCGCAACGACCAGTACTCCCTCGAAACCGGCGAGCGGAGCCGGCTTGAGATCCCGGTCGGTCAAGACCTGAAAGACGAGTACGGACTTGGCTACCACGAGCGCCTGCGCCTCGAAGTCACTGGCGACCCGAAGTGGGAGGGCGAACAGGGTCGGTTGGAACTGTACTACGACGAGGTGGCCGACACGTTCAGGGCCATTCAACCCGTCACCGTGCCTGATTCGCGACGGGATTCACCACTAGCCGAGGAATCGGCTGCCTTGGACGTGGGCGCGAACAACCTCGTTGCCTGTACGACCACGACCGGCCAGCAGTACCTCTACGAGGGGCGTGACCTGTTCGCCCGGTTCCGGGAAACAACCGAGGAGATCGCCCGCTTGCAGTCGAAACTCCGCGAGGGACGGTACAGCAGTCGACGGATTCGACGCCTGTACCGGAAGCGGACGCGCCGACGCGACCACGCACAGGACGCGCTCGTCCGCGACTTGATGGAACGACTGTACGACGAAGGCGTTGCCACCGTGTATGTGGGCGATCTTACCGACGTGCTGTCGGCACACTGGTCGGCAGAGGTGAACGAGAAAACGCATCAGTTCTGGGCGTTTCGCTCGTTCATCGAGCGTCTCGCCACGACCGCCGAAGAGTACGGCATCACGGTCGAAGTTGAGTCAGAAGCGTACACGACAGCGGAGTGTCCGGTGTGTGGCGAACGTGACGAGACAGAGCGGGACGGCGACGTGTTCCGGTGTTCGTGTGGCTACGAGGGCCACGCCGATCTCGGTGCATCGCGGACGTTCCTCGAACGACAAGCTGGCGAATCCGAAGTCGGGTCGATGGCACGGCCCGTGCGCCTCACGTGGGACGACCACAACTGGTCGGAGCTACCACACTCTCCCGAGAGGGCACGTCCCAACGAGGAGCGCACAAACCAGAGTACCGGCGACGGGAAATTTGCCTCCGTGGGGACGGCATAGCCACCATCCCCACCGGAGGAATCCCACCCCTTCAGGGGTGGGAGGATGTCAAGAGTCTAGTCTTCACGTGAAGAAATGGGGTGGCGCCTCAGATGGGACAACATGGTACATCGAACGCGTGGATCAAGACTAATTCATGTGTTTTCGGCGTTCATCGGATACTCGAAATAGAGAGAAGCGACAGTGTCCTGTGGAAGATAAATCCGCCGTTCAGTAACAGTTACTGTCCCATCAATTACGGATCTGAATAAGTCCGCAAGTTCGCGCCGATAGCTCATCGTCCGTTGTTCCATTATAGCAAGCCCATCACGATGGAGACTCCCGCGGTTGATGATATAGATACGGACGAACTCGCGTCGTTGATCCTCAGTCGCGTCTGTGAGACACTCCGGGAGTTCGACAGATGCAGTTTCGTTTTTTGGTCCGGTAGGGCAACCAAGGGCGACAAGCGCACGCCCAAGGAGGGCATGCTGAGATTCGAGCCGGATTTCAGAGACCCGCTCTTCCCGTTGAATCTGTCTCGGGGATAATCCAAGAGTCTCGATAGCGGAGATCACATCGTCTTCAATTTCCGGTTCAGGGACAAACGACGGGGCAAAATCCCGTTCGGCAATTGTACCGCCACTCAGGACAGCTGCAACTAAGTTGATGAATGCACCTCCGAGGGGCGACTGGATGGACGCATCAAACCAACCCAGTTCCGACGCGGCATCGCACGTCTTCACTAGGTCGGGTTTACTTCCCTTCATCCAATTGTATATCCGTCCATAGGGTAAGTCCAGCTGTTCTGCCGCTTCTGTAGGGCCTGTATTGGGGTGTTCTTCAACCCACGCCATCGCCTCTCGATATTCGTGCAGTAATTCTGCACCAGTTGCATGCTTTTGTGGGTCATATGTATTGGCGAGCTCACGTGGGGTTAGTATTGAGGTCATTTTTTGATGGGAGTTCTAGGTAGTATACTCACGAGTCGGACCAAAGTAGATATCGGCTCAGGAAGTCAGCTACACCTAGCCTCCTCGCTCTCTGCAGCCGCTGTTTGAGACCAGAGACTCAGCCCTGAATTACGTAGAGTTGACACTCGATACCCAGAGACAACGCTAGATGGAGAGCCGTCGCTACTCGGTGTAGCGTTCGAAAGAAAGTGAAGGCGGGAAGACCGGCGTGAGCCGGTGGTTAGCTACTGGGGGTCGCGAGAGTTAGTTACTCTCGACGACCGGCCAGCAGGGCAGCCGCGAGCAGGGCCACCAGGGCGACAGCAACGCCGAAGCCGGGCGTCGTCGTCGTCGTGGTGTCCTCCTCAGGCGGCTCGTCGGTCGGCTCAGCCGTTGCCGTCGACGTCGGCTCAGCCGTTCCCGTCGACGTCGGCTCAGCCGTTGCCGTCGGCGTCGGTTCGGCCGTCGTCGTCGGCGTCGCGGTGCCGACCTGTTCGACGACTTCGCCCTCGACGTTCAGCTGCTCACTGCCGGCCTTGCGCACGCTCACGGTGAACGTGTCACCAGCAGACTGATCACTGAAGTCGAACTCCGCAGCGAAGTTGCCGTCTTCACCAACCGTCACGGTCTCCGTGTGGTAGAAGCCCGGCTGCGTGTCAACCGAGCGCACACGGATCGTCAGTTCCGTGCCGGGAGCCTGGTTCGTCTGGCCTGCGATCATCTGGTTGGCAGCCGCAGCCACCTCGACAGGCTCAGAGTCGAATTCCACCGACGGAGATTCGACGTCGAACGTTGCGCTTACGGATTCGTGATCGTCGTCGCTCTCGGAGTTCAGGAGACGGTCGTCAGCAACCGTGAAGGTTGCCTCAAACTCGTCACCATTTGCGAGATCGACCTCTTCGCCGTTCCGCTCGAAGTCAGCGCTTTCGAGATCGACGAGGACGTAGTACGCACCGTCACCGTCGATGACCTCGATCGCGTTGAGCGAGTTCGTCACGTTCAGCGTCTTCGGATCGCGGTTCTGGATCTGGTTCGTCTGCTCGACGGTGAGATCCAGGCTGCCGTCCGCGATTGCTTCTGCGAGCCCACCCTCGGCACTAATCAGGCCTTCAACGCCCGTGGCCGAGATCTCGTGGATCGCGTAGTCGCCCATCGTGATGGAACTGTCCTGCGTGACAGCACCGGCCTCGATCAGTGCCGACACGTCGTCAGCAGTGACCGCGCCGTCCTCGTTCGCGTCGAGGTCGGCGTTACCGGGCGCCGTCCACATCGTCATCCCATCAGTGGATCGCTCGGCGAGGAACAGCGTGCTCAGTTCCTGCGGGTCATCAAGCGCCTGGGAGGCAGAGCCGGCGGTACTCACAGCAAGGGTGTAGTCACCCTGTGCTGCGATCGCGCTCAGCTCCGACTGGCCCGTCAGTTCCGCAGAGTCGTCCTCGCCAGCAGCGCTGACAATCGCACTGTCGTCCGCAGTAGCGTTGCCCGCGAGGTACGTGTTGAACTGGACCGTCACCTCACCGTCGTCGTTGTTGTCTTCGAAGGAGACGTTCGCCTGGTACCCGTCCTGGCTCTGGTCACCGACGACCAGCGTACCGCTGGATGCAGCGCCGGTGAGATCAATCGTGATCTCAGCGACACCGCCCTGCGGCACGTTCAGCGAGCCCGTGTGCGCGAAGGAAGCAGCACCTTCGCTCGTGTCACTGACCTCGATGTCGGCCGACGCCGTCGCAGTCGTGTCAGTCACAGCGAAGTCGAAGGTGTAGTTCCCAGCATCAATGTCAGCGAAGCTGACACCGTACTCGGTGCCGTCACCGATGTTCTCGACACGAACACCGTCGTCGGACGCGTCGCCGTCACCGTCGACGTCGGTGTTCTCAACGCCGAAGATGTCGGCGAGCTCGTCGTCGTCAAGGTTCTCGGACGTCACGAAGACGCCGAAGTCCTCGGCACCGCGGTTGTCGGACTCGAACTCGACCGTCGTGTCGCCAGCCGCACCGATGTTACCGATCTCCTCAGTTGCGAACGACGCGGAGAAGTCCTGAACGATGACCTCGAAGGAGAGGTCAGCGGAGTTCGTCCCGTCGTTCGTGATGTAGTAGCTACCCGTGTCGAGGCCGCCCGTGTCGATGACGATCAGCCCGTTGTCCTGAACGTTCAGGGTTCGCTCGGCCGTGTTGGAGTCATCAGGCGAGCCACTGCGGAGGACGTACTGGTCCGAGCCAGTGTCGCCCGCCGTGTCGAAGACGACGTTCTCACCGGAGAAGACGATCGCACCGTCGGAGGTCTCCTCAGGCGCGTCATCTTCCGGCGGCTCCGGATCCGGAGTCGGCGTCGTCTCGCCACCATCGTCAGCCGACTCGATGGTCACGGAGGTATCCACAGTGGAGCTGCTCTGGTCACCAACGTCGGCCGTCGCAGTGACTGTGTTATCGCCCGTAGCCGCATCAGATGCGACCTGGAACGTGACAGTCACGCTGTGAGTCTCCCCCTCATCGAGACCGGTAACGAGGAAGTACGACTCTTGGTCAACGGCACCGGCTCCAGACCCATCGAAGCTGTCAATTTCAACGCCATCGGGAGTCTGGAATTGCATACCGGCCGAGCCGGCATCCTCGTCACCGTCGTTTGTAAGTTCATACGTCACCTGGAATGTCTCCCCCTGCTGTACAGGCCCCGGATCGGACGCTGTGAGCGCCGCTTGCGGGGCTGCTGCAGCAGGCATGGAGATTGCGACGACTGACAGCAGCATAAGGGCTGTCACGCCGATCGCACGTAGCGATTTCTTATTCATTATTGTAGTTTGTTTCTTTAGTTGGCGCTATTGAACTGTGCAATGGCGTCCATCACGTCCTCGTAGGACGCATTGCCATTGTTGAACTGCTGGATGATGTCCATCACGTCGTCGTAGCCGACATCACCACTACTGTTCGACTCAATGGTCAGCGTCCCCGTCTGGTCACCGTCAGCAGTGTACACGCCGTGCGTGTAGTTACCAGCGTCAAGGCTGCTGGTGCTGATGTTGGTGAATTCGACGGTGGTGGTCTCGCCGCCGCTCAGCGAGACCTCACTCGCGAGGGTCTGACCCGCAACGCGGAACTCGACAGTCTGCGTGCCGGTAAGGTCGCCCACGTTGGTGATGTTCGCCGAGACGTCGATCTCGTCACCCTGCGTGACGGTCACGTTCATCGGCGAGAGGTCGCTGACCTGGAAGAAGGGCTGTTCGGCACCAGCGATGACGATACTGGCCGTGCTGGTGCGGTTGACCTGCACGCCGGTCGAGACCGACGTCCCGGTCGCGCCCGTCTCGGAGACGCCAGTCAGGGCGAAGCGCACGCGCTCGCTGATGGTGTCGGCTTCCAGAGCCGGCACCGGACTCAGCGTCGTCCGATCGGCCTGGCGGTCAGCCAGTAGCGTGTAGGATTCCTCGCCCGCTGCGAGGGAGAGGTCCGACGAGAAGCCCTGGAACTCGAAGTTCCGCATCTCCTCGGCAGTCAGGTTCACCTGCTCGATCGGCGTGTTCGGATCAGTGGTCGTGTCGTAGACCGTCGCGGTGAAGTTGTTCAGATCGTCCACGTCGTCAGGCGTGAACGTGATCTCGATGCTGTTCTGCGGATCCACCATCTCGCTGACGTAGATCTCCGCATCGACCGGGTTGTCGTCGTCGTCGCTCACGACGCCGGTGATGCTACCGCTCTGGTAGGCCTGGTCGAGGACACCGACGAACTCCTTGTCCGTCGAGTCCGCGCCGGCAGCGTTGTTCATCGTGACGTCGATCGTCACGTTGGCGTCGCTACCGAAGCCGTCCTTGTCCGTCTGCAGGAACAGCACGGCCTCGCCGTCAGCCATGCCGTCAGTTTCAGCACTGGTGTCGATCTGGATCTGACCGTCACTGGTCGAGATCACGTCGCCACCAACGACCGTGTCGAGGAACTCACCGTCGAAGCTGCCATCGGTAACGGTGTAGGACACCGTCACGTTGGCGCCTTCCGTGATGTCACCCTCGGAGAGGAACGTCCGGAGGTCGATCACGTCGACGGTCGAGTTGTCGCGCGGGATCTCCTGGCGGACGCTATCGGAGTTGTCCTCCTCGGGCAGATCGAGCACTGCCGTGTAGTTGGCGTCCGCGTCGTCAGCACTCGGGACCGTCCCGAGGTTGGTGACGTTCACCGAGTCAGCAGTGATCTCGACTTCCTGAACGTTGAGCCCGACGTCGGACTGTTCGTCAGTCGAGTCAGCAGGCTGTTTCACCGTGACCTGATCGTCAACGAGGCTCAGGCCGCCGTTGCCGTCACCGGCCATCACGACGTACTCAAGACCCGCTTCACCGTCGGTGTACAGGTCATGGAGTCCAAACCGGCCGTCGTCGTCCGATACGGCCGTATGGTCTGCAGCCACACCATCGTACCGGTCAGTAGTTGCCTCGTAGGTCAGGTTGTTCGCAGCGGTGAACGTGACGTTGTGTTCGAGGCTGCTGAAGTCTCCATCGTCAGAGACGTGCACCACGTAGTCACCGGCTTCGAGAACGCTGATGCTGAAGTCGGCATTAGCGTCATCTTTCGTCTCTGCAACGCTGAACCCACTACCCGAGATCGAGAGGTTCTGCGTTACGCTGGCTTCGCTGGAGGTGACCAGGTATTCCGTCTGGACATCGAGCCACTCCTCGGCAGCGTCGTCACCGTCAGTGTCCATGCCAACACGGACGTAGTCGGTGTCGTCCTGCTCGACTTGTAGCGTGTCCTGATTCTCTTGCAGTCGGTTGAGCGTGACAGCGTGAACGTTCACGCCATCAACAAGACTTGCCTCGTCGCCCTTGCTGATGTCACCGATGATCTCACCGTTACCGCTCGGGGGTTTCGCGTTGAAGGTGACGTTCAGCGTGTCGGATTCGGAACTGGTCGTCGCCTGGAACTTGATCTGTGTCGTGATGTCTTCGTCGTAGTTCTCGATCGACTGACCCAGGCTAAGCGAGATGTCGAACTGCGTCGTCCCGTCACCAACGGTGGTGTTCGGCGCAGGGTTGACATCAACGGTTACGCCAGCCGCGTTGGGGTTAGTTGTGCTAACTACCGACGTCGTGACCTCCTCGCCTTCAAGCGGAGCGAGGGTACCAAGACCGTTCTCCGAGGTGTCCTCCGTCTCAACGAGGACAGTCGAATCGATCGTATCCTGGAGACCGACCGACGTTCCGTCGTCGGGTTCAGTGACGGTGAGTTCGTCGGCGTCGACGATCCGCGTCAGGCGCAGGTGCTGGGTCGTGGTGCCACCTGCACTCAGCGTGACCGTGCCGTCGAAGGCGTTGAATCCGTCAAGGTCAGCATTGATGGTGTATTCGGTGTTGTCACCGAAGTTGTCCAGTTCGATCACGTACGAGTCGATCTGGTCCTCACCGTTGTTGATGAAGCGTGCGGACTCCACGTAGGGATTGTTGGCAACCCACGCGGGGTCGTTGAATTTCTTCACCGGAACAGAATCGACGACAGTAATCGGGCTAGCCAAATCGGCTTGGTTAGCCACGATCGTGACACTCACGTTCTCTGACTCGGCGATGGCCCGGAGGCTCTTGTCAGAGATTTCCCCGTCAATCAGCACCGTATCGAGGGGACTGTAGACGTACGTGTCGTTCAGCGTACTCGCTCCGGCGTCGTTTCCGGCCTCATCGACAGCACTGGAGACGGTGGCCGTGTACGGGCCTTCGCCGTCGTTGTAGGCCTGGGACACGGACAGCTCGTACGTGTACGTTCCGTCAGTTACCGTCTCAGTGAAGTCATTGACTCCGTAGCTTTGCCAAGCGGAACCACTATTCGGGCTGGAAACGTCCACCGTCGCCGAACTCAACTGTTCGGACGAGTTGAACGACAGGGCAAGGTTGCCCGAACTGTTGCCCAGGGTGACGTTGGAGATCGTCGGTGCGACACCATCGACCTGAAGCGTCGTGGTGGCACCGGCAGCCGACACGTCGTAGGGGGCTGCATCGGTGGTCTCGTCAGAGTCACTTTCTTCGATGATCGCGACATCGAAGGTCCCGTTCGTACTGGCGTCGATACCGTCTGCCGTATCCGGCGTTACCGTGACGGTAACCGTGCCAGCCGTTTGCGTGGTTGTATCGAGGACCTCGTCGGCCTCGATAGTCCCGTTATTGTCAGCGTCAATACCAACTGTATAGTCGACATTGGCATTAGCGTCGTACTGTACATCTGTGTTGTCCGATGGCTGCACTGGCTGCGAATTGCTGATTGACGCATTATTGGCAGCCGCCGCGGCTCCTCCTGCGAACGCGACGGTGCCTCCGACGACGGAGAACACCATCAACGCTGTTAGGAACAGCGCGCGAACTTTTTCATTTGTATTTGTCATGTTTTCCAAGTTTTTCACATCTGACGGTAACAACGTCCGCTCCAATGCCGGGTCCAGCAGACCGACCCGGATGTCCCGGAGTTACTGGCTGTCACCATGGGTAGGGGCATTCATGACCAGATTCGCTCGTTATAAATGTCTTGTGGTGAATCGTGGTTTGTGTCACCCTTTCACAAGCAGGGATAATGGCTCCCTCTTGCGATTTGGATTCCCGCATCATCCGAGTCGACACTTCGATCGAGAACATAAATGAACACAAAATGCCCCCTCCACCAGCGGGCAGCCCAACTTCATTGGTTTATTCACGACATCAATCAGGGGATTCAGCGTGGACTCTTGTTGTAAATGCTGCTCAGCTACTCCCTCAACACCAGCCCAAGATGTACGGATATCTCAGTGATGCCGTTGTCACAAACATGTGGAACGAGCTTGGGCGACTCAAAGATGAGGTCAACTGGCTTCGGAGAATGACCGGTGCTCTCCCGAGAGAGCACTACGCCGACACAGAGATCCGATCGGATTCCGCAACGATATCGTCGACGCTCTCGTGAACCCCGACCTCGTTCAGGAGGTCCGACATCGCCGCCAAGATCATTTCCGCATCGTGACCGAGTTCGTAGGCACGGTACTTGCCCTCCGGATACCCCTGGTTGCGCTGAATCGAGTTGATCACACCGAGCCCCTCGATCTCGCCAAGGAAGTCCCGGACGCGCCGAAGTGTCCGCGCGTCGTGATGGGAGATATCGCAGAGTTCCTGATACCGCTCGTGAACTGCCTCGGGGTCAAGCCCCCGAGGCTTCTTCCCACGGATTAACTGCTAACACTCCCGCGTTCACCATCGGCATGGTGGCCTTGAACGGCGGAACGCGGGTCGTGGTCGGGCGGTTCACTCGCCCCGTTGCACTGCCGTCGCACCCTCACAACTGGAAGGCTGTTGAGAGCAGGCACATTTCGATCTAATTCCGTTAATCCCTTCGCACTGATTGACACTGCTGCTTTCCGGTCTGCGTGATCCTGGAACCCACACTCGACGCATTTGAAGCGTTTCTTCGTCCGGTTCCCACGCTCCGTATGCCCACACGACAGACACGCTTGGGACGTGTATTCCGGATTAACCCTCATCGATGGGATGCCGTTCCAGGCAGCTTTGTACGACACGAAGTTCTGGAGTTGTGCGAAGGGCAGCGAGTGCAGTCGTCGATTCATCCGTGTGCCGTACTCGATGTCGTCACGGATGTCTTTGAGGTCTTCAAAGACGAACACCGGATTATCGAACTGTTCGACCCACTCCACCACTGCCCGTGACACTTGGTGGAGTCGATCGTGGACAAACCGCTTCTCATGGTTCTGGACCGTGGTTTCGAACGCGGTTTGCCCGGCTGACTGCATTCGCTTCCGAATCGTGAAGAACTCGTGCCGCCGCTGCTTGATCTCGGGGTACTCGATCACGATCGAATCTTGCACGCCTGATTCAGTGACTGCAGCCAGGGCAACGTTATCCTCGTTCACATCGACGCCGACGAACGTTGTCGCGGGTTCTGACGAACGCACGGTTGCGGTTTCGTGCGTGATGTTGATGTGGAGTTCATGCTCTCGCTCACCCGAGTTGAGCTACCCACGGCTGAAGCCGTGGGATTCAGCGTGGACTCCCGTTCTGGCCGATTCCTCGGCAGGAGAATAGCCTCCGTTCACGTTCAACGTCCCGCTGTTCAAGCGCACGCCCAAGGGTGCGCCTCCGTCACCCCCAGTTTGGTTGCGACGGAGATACCGTAACCCGATGTTCTTCGCGGCATTGTAGTCGGCGTGGTTCTCGTATCCACACTTCAGGCACTCGAAGGCCTCGTTGTCGCGGTTGTCGGGGTGTGTGAACCCGCAGTGCGAGCAACGCCGACTCGTGTTCTCGGGGTCAACCTGCGTGACCACAATGTCGTATTCTTCGGCTTTGTACTCGACGTAGTCGTAGAGGCGGTCGAACGCCCATTTGTGTCCCCACGACGCCCCAGTTTGCTCACGAATATCGGTCAAGTTCTCGAACGCAATTACCGAACACTCGTTCTCGCGGGCCTCTGCAACGAGTTCGTTGCTGATGCGGTGGAGCATCTGTTTGAACCGCCCTTTTTCTTTCCGTCCAACAGATTGGATATTCTGGTGTGCCCAGCGCGTCCCGCACTGTTGGAGCGACCCACGGCGTTTCTCGTATTCTCTGCGCCAATGGTCGAACTCGTCGCCCATCCAGAACGTGCCCGTTGAGGTAACGGCGAGATTGTTCACGCCGAGGTCAACCCCGAGAACCGTTCCGTTCTCAAGCGTTGCCTTCTCCGACGTGTTACACTCCACGTCCTTCTTGCAGTGGATGTGAAGTACCCAATCGCCGTCACGATAATGGAGTTCCGCACCCGTCGTTTCGTACTCGTCTGAAAATAGGTATTCCGAGTGCGGTGTGTCACTATCCTCGGCGGGCAGTACGTAGTCGGCTTCGATGCGACCCTCTGTGGTGGCGAGGCTCACGTAGTCGTCGTGGAACGTGGCGGTGCGGTGATCGTAGACGATATGTGGGCTGGTGAACGTGGGTTTCGATGCCTTCTTGCCGTTCTTCCAGCGTGCGACGACGCTTTTGCAAGCTTCGGCAGCCTTGTTCCGAGCCGCCTGCACCAGTCCACCGTTGAATCCCCCCGTTTTCTCGCGCACGTCGTCGTAGGTTTCCTCGTCCAGCGTCGTCTTGCTGGTAGTGACATACTCGCCTTGGAACGCGTGGTCAACAACGTACTGTGCCGACCAGAGGAACGTGTCTACGGTGTCTTCGAGGAGTGCGGCGTCATCACTGTCAACGTCGAGCGCAACGGGGACAGTACGCCGCACCTCCATATCTTATATGTAGAGTAGTTGTTTCTTAAATGTTGGGGAGTCAGCCTGCCACTGTCGCGTGGTTTGATTCCCAGTTGTCGGCTTCATCCCACGGCTAAAGCCGTGGGTTTTCGCCTCTAACTTTCTATAAAAAAGGCGCCTGAAACACTACGAGGGCTGGGAAACCCACGACTGGGCATGACCGTGTTCAGTCACTCTCGAGAATGGCAACAATATCGGAGAGATCGAAGAGCCGGAGGTCATCACGCTCGTCTGCAGCTTCCTCAACCGAGCGTTTGAAACCAGAACGACTGAACAGGGCGAATTCATAGGTCGGCTCATCACCTCCATTGGGTGTCCAGTCGATGTGCTCCACGTCGTCTTCGAGATTCGAAAGCACGTCATAGCCGAGGGGCGTGCTGGTGAATTTCACTTCGCCAGCGATGAGCGTTGACTCATCAGTTGGGGCGACGACATCTACCTCCCGGCCCTTGTACCACCACTGGCGTGGCATCTGTGTGAGCTGGTAGTCTGCATAAAGCGCCGGCACCGCCTGGTGACAGAGCGATTCGAACGTTTCGCTGACGAAGTCGGGCAATTCCGGTTCGATGAGATCCGCGTAGGCGTTCTCGCCGTAAAGTTCGTACTGGCCCCCACGGCCGTAGAGATACCGGAAGTAAAACCGGAACACTGGATCCTGAATCTTGTATCGCGTCCGCTTGCTGCGTGCCGGGTCGGCGAGTGCTGGATGGTGTTTCTCGATGATCTGGAGCGTTTCCAGCCGGTCGAAGTAGTACGACGTGTTGGTGCTCTCGATGCCGGCTCCCTGGGCGATCTCGTTTCGACTGCGGTTCCCGCTGGCCATCGATTCCAGTACAGAGAAATACGTGTTTACCTCGTTGAGTTCCATCTGAAGGACGGTTTCAGGCTCGTCGTTGAGCGGGCCATCCGGGTCGCACAGCAGCCGCGTGATGTTCTCTCCAAGAGTCTGTGATGGATCGAGTGGGCTGAGATATCGGGGGGTGCCGCCGAAGACGCCATAGACGAACACCCGTTCTTCGGGATCGTACGTCGGCACGAACTCTTGGATGGAGCGAAACGGCAGCTGGGCGAGTTCGAGACGGCCATTCGGTGTCTGAGATACCCGGCCGTAGAGTGGCGCACCGCCATCAAGGACATGGGTATGAATCATACCGATCGCAGAGCCTGTGAGTACGAGCGTTGCCTGACTCTCGTCGACAGCCGTATCCCACAGGTGTTGAATGACCGACGGAAGCCCCTCGTTCGATTCGATGAGGTACGGGAATTCGTCGATGACGATGACGGCGTCTCTGTCGGTGAGATACGTCAAGAGCGGTTCCCATTCCTCTTTGACGGCCGTGATGTCTGGATAGGTCGACGCTGCTGCTTCGACGAATCGCCTGAGCTGTGTCGTCGCTGTTCCTTGGACTGCCTGATAGTACACAGCATCGTCACGGTCGGCAATCGATTGGCGGACGAGTTCGCTCTTGCCGATCTGGCGGCGCCCATAGATAATGGCGAGTTCTGCAGCGTCACTCTCGTAGAGGGCCTGCAACTGGTCGAGTTCATCGAGGCGATTGACGAACTGGTCCATACTCCCAGTCGTGGTAGGGAGAACATACGTGTTTCGAAGTTAGAGGTAGAACTATAATAGTCTGTACGATAATATTCTGAGCTCTAATATTGACTGTCTCGCGGAGAAGTGCGGTGTCGTCGCTGTCCACGTCGAGTTTGACCGGAACGGTTCGCCGCACTTCCATACTTGACATCCTCCCACGGCTGAAGCCGTGGGATTCCTCCGGTGGGGATGTTGGCTATGCCGTCTCCACGGAGGCAAGTTTCCCGTCGCCGGTACTCCGGTCTGTGCGCTCCTCGTTGGGACTTGCCCTCACGGGAGAGCGTGGCGACTCCGACCAACTGTGGTCGTCCCACTTGAGGCGCACGGGCCGTGCCATCGACCCGGCTTCCAGATTCGTGCCAGTCTGTCGTTCGAGGAACATCCGCGAAGCGTCGAGGTCGGCGTGTCCTTCGTAGCCACACGAACACCGGAACACGTCGCCGTCCCGCGCTGTATCGTCGCGCTCGCCACACACCGGGCACTCTGCCGTCGTGTACGCTTCTGACTCGACTTCTACCGTGATGCCGTACTCCTCGGCGGTCGTGGCGAGACGGTCGATGAACGAGCGATACGCCCAGAACTGGTGCGTTTTCTCGTTCACCTCTGCCGACCAATGTACCGACAGCACATCGGTGAGGTCGCCCACGTACACCGTTGCAACACCCTCGTCGCACAACCGTTCCATCAAGTCGCGGACGAGCGCGTCCTGTGCGTGGTCGCGTCGTCGTGTCCGCTTTCGATAGAGACGTCGAATCCGGCGACTGCTGTACCGTCCTTCGCGGAGTTTGGACTGCAAGCAGGCGATCTCCTCAGTGGTTTCGCGGAAGCGGACGAACAGGTCGCGCCCCTCATAGCAGTATTGCTGGCCGGTCGTCGTCGTGCAGGCGACGAGGTTGTTCGCGCCCACGTCCAAGGCAGCCGATTCCTCGGCTACTGGTGAATCCTGTCGAAAATCATCGACGGTGACAGGCTGAATGGCCCTGAACGTGTCGTCCACCTCGTCGTAGTGCAGTTCCAACCGACTCTGTTCGCCCTCCCATTTGGGGTCGCCAGCGACTTCGAGTCGCAGGCGCTCGTGGTATCCAAGCCCGTATTTCTCTTTCAGGTCTTGGCCGACGGGGATTTCGAGGCGACTGCGGTCGCCAGTTTCGAGGGTGTACTGGTCGTTGCGGATGTACGTTCGCAACTCCCTGCCGTCATCCTCGTTCCCCCAGTAACCCGGCGGGGCGGTGTCCTCGCCGTCCTCTCGGGCAGCGAAGAACGACCGCCACGCTTCGCTGTTCTTGCGGATGACCTGTTGGGCGGTGGCGGAGCCGAGGACGCCGACGTACTGCTTGCGGTAGTCGGTGGTGTCCCACACCGACTCGCCGTCGAAGAAGTTCTGGCGACGTTCGTAGGTAAGTTCGTTCCAGAGACTGGCGGAGGCGTCCAACAACTCGCGGAGCAGTTGCTCGTCCTGCGTGGAGAGCGGACGCACCGCGAACGTGTTGGTTCGCCGCACGACAACAGACATTTGTAGTTCTACGTCTAAATGTCTTTTGGACAGAAACGATGCGACCGAACATCGACATCTCGCACACGTTGAACGGACGCGTGAAAGACTACGCCGAACAGGAGAACAAATGTCTCGAAGAGGCCTATCGGGAGATTATCGAAGCGGGGTTGGAAGCGGTGGAACATCCAGACGAGCCATAGCGCGTGGATTGCCGAGCCATGCTGTCGCTTACACCCACCCCTAAAGGAGTGGGCTTCCGCTCGCTACGTGTCACCAGCCTATTGCTGGCGACTGATTGCCGGGAGTCCACATCAAAGCCCCACCCTCAAGGACCGAGGCGCGGAGCGCCGAGGAAGTAGGGTGGGGTAGTTTACCGACCGTGGCGGCTACTCGAGCACCACGTTCTCACCGCACGTTGGGCACGCAAATCCTTGCTCT